>CAIUFU010000078.1 GCA_903898475.1 uncultured Alphaproteobacteria bacterium
TTGTTGGATTCATCTTCAAACCATTTGATTTTCCTCTCTTCCAAAAAGCTTTTTAATTGATCTTTTTCCAAATCTAAAAGTGGTCGCACCAGCTTGATTTTCTTGAAGTCAGAGACTTCGGCAATTGTTGAAAGGCCGTCTAATCCCGAGCCGCGAAACAGGCGAATTAAAAAATTTTCCGCAGCGTCTCCCAAGTGATGTCCGAGAAATAAAAACTTAATTTTGTTCTCAAGGCAAAAGTTGTAGAGCATCTCGTAGCGTGCCTCGCGCAAGCTTGCCTCAATGTTGCTTACCGGAATTTCTTTGCGAGTAATTGTTAAAATTTGGTGTGAGATTTTTTCTTTTGCTAGAAGTTTGCCAAGCTTTGCAGCCTCGTTTGACGAGCCTTGGCGCATTTTGTGATCGACAGTTACCGCCAGTAATTCAATTTTTTTCGCCAAACAAAACTCGTGCAAAAGCAATGTCAGTGCTAAAGAATCGGCTCCACCGGAAATGGCGACGGCGATTTTTTTTGGTGGTTTTTTTTCGAGAAAAACCTTTTCAATTTTTTTTGTAAAAATATTAATCACGCCTTCATTTCCTTGATTTCACTGACTTTTTAAAATGTTAAAAAACAAACTCGTTTTATTGCTGAGCTTGGCAATAATTTTTTGCAGCAAAGTTGCTTTTGCGCAAAATTCTAAAGCTCTTTTGCCCGAAGAATATCTCTCGCAAGTTAGGGGACAAAGCTTGCCTTACTTGGCCTCAGAGCAAAGTATCGAAGCTTTTGAAAAACTTAAAGAAAAAGCAAAACTTGTTACCGCCTTCACTTTTTTTGCCAGCACGCAAAATGGTTTTACCGAACAAAATCAAGTGCTACAAATTTTTCGCTACACTTCTGTTTACAGCCGCAACAGCCAAGTTGGAATTTCGCAAACTGCTGATTTTGGCTTAAGTACCAAGCTTTACTACTCGCTAAACCACACAACTTACAAAGGTTTAAATACTTCAAGCTTGGCAAATCCAGCGCTGGCACAATCTAACTACCAAGGCACGCCAGTAATTGAGGTGATTTTGCCTTTGTGGCAAAATCGTTTTGGCTCTTCAACCAAGGCCACTAAGGATGCCGCTTATTTTTCTAGCGAATATCAAAAGCTTAATGCCAAAGCCTCTTCGGTTGCAACCGTGGTTGCGGCAGAACAAAGCTATTGGAATTTGGTTTCGACAAGACGTGTGGTTGAAATTCAAAAAAATGCGCTGCGCAGCGCCGAGCAAATTTTAAGTTATGTGACAAAAAAAGAAAAAATGAACTTAGGCGAAAAAGGTGATGTGCTGCAGGCTAAAGCGCTTTTAGAGTTGCGCAAACTTTCGCTCAAACAAGCCGAAAATGACGAAAAATTAGCGGCGCGCGATTTCAACAAAAATCGCTACATCGACTCAAATGAAGTGCCTGAAAAATTGGCGGCTTTTGATTTTGCTAAACTCAAAAACTTTCTCGTGCCAAAAATTAAAGAGCGCGATCGTTTTGACGTAAAGGCCTCTGAAGCCAACATGAAAGCTACTGTGGCCAATGCAAGAATTGACGAAGAAAATAACAAACCATCTCTTAATGCTTTTGGTTCTTACTCGCAAAATCAAATTACCGCTGGCTTTAACGACGCAATTTCGGCAACGCCCGACAGGGTTGGTCGCTCGGCAACTGTAGGGTTAAAACTTTCAGTGCCACTAAATTTTGGCATGTCGTCTGACATTAGGCAGGGCGCGCGTCAAAGTGCATCTGCTGCCAAAATCACTTACCACCAAAAAGTTTTTGAGCAGGAAAATGATTGGCAAAATTTGGTGCAGAATTTGGAGATCTACAAAGAAAATTTAGGGCTCGCACAAGCGATTGAAGCGGCGCAAAAATCGAAATTAGAAAATGAGCGCAGAATGTTGAAAGAAGGGCGCACCACCACTTACCAAATTTTGCTTTTTGAGCAGGATTTTTTGAACTCAGAAATGACCACGATTCAATTGGCCTACAAAATGGCGGCGTTAATGGCGCAGCAAAAATTGTACCAAAAGCACGAATAATTTTTTTTACAAAACATGAACATTACCGACATCTCAATTAAGCGCCCAGCCTTTATTACCAGTGTGATGATTGTGATCATTACCGTTGGGATCATCTGTTTTAAAAAGATGAATGTTGATCTTTTTCCAAACATTGACGTGCCGGTAATTTTTGTCTCTACCACTTACACGGGCGCAGCACCTTCTGAAATTGAAGCTTTGGTGACCAAGATTTTGGAAGAAGAGGTTAGCACAATTTCGGGCGTAAAACAGGTGACATCGCGCAGCTTAAAAGACACCAGCCAAGTGATTGTTAACCTTTACCAAGGCACCGACATTAAATATGCCGAGCAGCAGGTGCGTGACAAAATTAACCAAGCAAAATCAAAGCTTCCTGAAGACATTAAAGAGCCAGTAATTCGCCGCATTGATCCCTCAGATCAGCCGGTAATGACCGTGGCACTTAGCGCCGATTTGCCCGAAGCTGAACTTTTTGATTTGGCTGATCAGTTTGTCAGCCCTCGTCTAGAGCAGGCGAGCAACGTTGGCATGGTTGAAATTTTGGGTGCACGTAAAAGAGAAATTCAAATTTTGCTTGATCAAAAACTGCTGAAAAGTCGCGAATTTTCGCTGTCGCAAGTGCGCAAGCAGCTTGCCGTTTCAGGCGAAAATGTGCCAATTGGCAAAAACGATGCCGCCGACAAAGAGTTGGTTTTTAGAAGTGCTAGCGAGTTCAACGACATCAAGCAAATTGATGACCTGATTGTTAATTTTTATTCTAACGAAGCGCCAACAAGAATTTCAGATTTGGGCAAAGTTTTTGATGGGCTGCAAGATGAAAAATCGCGTGCGTTTGTTGATGGCAAAAAGTCGCTTTTTATCGATATTTATCGCCAGTCTGATTCTAACATCATTGCGGTTGCGGATGGCGTAAACAAGCAAATCGCCAAGATGCAAAAAGACTTGGCGCAAATGAAAGGCGCGCCGCAAATTAAAGAGGTAAAAAACGCCAGTAAATACATCAGAAACAATGTTCGCGACGTTTATGAAACCATCATCATCGCCATTATTTTAACCATTGGCACGGTGTTTTGTTTTCTTGGCAATGTTAGAGCCACGCTGATTACGGCAATCGCTCTGCCAATTTCTTTGATGGGTGCATTTATTTCGATGTATGCGCTGGGCTTTTCAATCAACCTAATTTCGTTGCTGGCTTTAAGCCTTGCGGTTGGCCTGTTGGTGGATGACGCCATCGTGGTGGTGGAAAATATTTACCGCAAAATTGAAGAAGGCATTGAGCCTAAAAAAGCTGCGGCTGATGCGACGCGAGAAATTATCATGGCAGTGGTTGCAATCACGCTGGTTGTGGTTGCGGTGTTTGTGCCCATTTCATTTATGAAGGGAATTGTCGGGCAATATTTAAAGCAATTTGGTCTAACAATTGCCTTTTCGATGTTGGTGAGTTTGTTGGTTGCGGTGTCGATTATTCCGGCACTTTGCGCTTATTTGGCGGGTAATAAAGTTAAGAAATTATCAGAAGAGGCAGGAGATTCTGCGGTAAAAAGATTCTTAAGAAAATTTGAAAACTTTCAAAAATTTTTAGAAAAAAAATACGAAAAAATTCTCACTTTTTCGATCGAAAATCCGAAAAGAATTTTGCTAATTACTGGTGCAATTTTGGTTTTGAGTGTGGTTGCTTTTCGCTTCGTGCCAAAAACTTTTATCGCCGAAAGTAACAATGGCGAACTTTCGGTTTCGCTAGAGTTGGCGCCAGATTCAAGTTTGGGTGCCACCAACGATGTTGCGCGCAAAGTTGATGAAATTATTCGCGCAAATTCTGAAGTTGAGTTGTCAGCAATGTCGGTTGGAAGTGGCTCTTCGCAGTCAAATAAATCAAGTCTTTACGTGCGCTTAAAACCCGGAAAAGTGCGCAAAATTTCGACCACCGAATTTAAAGAAAAACTGCGCCAGCAACTCAAAGAGTTTAGCTTTGCTCACCCAATCGTGAAAGACTACGACCCCAGCAGCAACGGTGGCAAGGGGCAGCCTTTCAGCCTAACTTTAATTTCAAGCGACCAAAAACTTTTGGAAGATTACTCTGAAAAAATTTACCAGAAACTCCAGCTCGACCCGCGCTTGAAAGATGTTGATAGTAGCAACAAAGATACGCGCGGCGAGTTTCGTGTGCGAATGAAAGAACAAGCGGCGAGAACCTATGGCATCAACAGCCAAGTGGTTGGAAACGAGTTGCGAGGATATGTTGAAGGCTACATCGCAACCAAATTTCGTGAAAAAGGTTTAGAATATGACGTGCGTTTGCGCCTACAGCCCGAACAACGAAACTTGCGTGAAAATTTCTCAAAACTCTACGTGCCCAATGTTAACGGGCGCTTGATCAAATTGTCGGACGTTGCCGAAAGCTCAGAAGGCCAAGAAGCCGCAACCATTAACCGCCAAGATCATGGACGCTACATCAACATTGGCGCCAACTTAGCCAAAGGTGTGGGCTTGGGCGACGTGATGGCGGACGTAATTTTAATTCTGGAGCAAGGCGAGTTAAAGCTGCCAAGCGACATTCGCTACACCTTCGGCGGCGACTCAGAAAACATGCAAGACATGCAAAGCTCAATGGGCTTTGCTCTAATGATTGCGGTGCTTTTCATCTATTTAATTTTGACCAGTCTTTACGAATCTTTCATCACGCCATTCACAATTTTGCTGGCCTTACCTTTGGCTTTGTGCGGCGCGGCGTTTGCTTTGTTTGTCACAGGTGAGTCGGTAAATATTTTCACCATGCTTGGAATTTTCATGCTAATTGGCGTGTCGGGTAAAAACTCAATTCTACTAATCGACTTCACCAACCATTTGATGGAACAAGGCAAATCAAGGCGCGACGCTTTAATTGAAGCGGGTCGCGTGAGACTACGCCCAATTTTAATGACCTCTTTCGCATTAATCGCTGGAACATTGCCAGTTGCCATCGGCCTAAGCGAAAGCTCATCACAACGCACCGCGATGGGCGTTGCCATCATTGGCGGTTTGATCTCTTCAACGGCTTTGACGCTAGTTGTGGTGCCAGCGGTGTTTAGCTACATCGACCGCTTCAGAATTTGGATTAAGTCGAAAGCTTCAAAAGCGATTGAGTAATTTGCATGAACATGAGGACGGGGTTACAAACCCCGTCCTGCGAGGGGAAATTAATATCTCGTAGTCATGCTGAGCCTGTCGAAGCATGATTCAAGCCCGTGCCCAGAATCATGCTTCGACAGGCTCAGCATGACATCGATTTCTATTTAATAGATTAGAAAAATTCTTAGCTGGACAGTAGTGGTTAGAGACCCATGCCCGCAACGGGGCGCATCTTAAACGAGAATGTTTTGTAACCCAGATTCGCTCAATCACTGTCCATGAAAGGGCAACAAAAGAAACTTACCTACCAGAACCGCCACATCAGCAACTAGAGCGAAGGGAGTTAGAATGATGTCAGTAGTTCTTTGAGCGGGAGTTGCAGCGTAATGGATTGAAACGGCGTAGGTTCTATCTAGCGGAGGCGTAACTCCTTCCAGCGCTTGCGGCGGCAAAAAGCGCGATCCGCTTACCGTAATTGTTTTGGATAATGGATCGCCATTATTGCTGGTGTAGCCTGATGCCAGCAGTAGCATTTTTTGATCGGGGCGAATGTTGTCAGAGAAGCTTTCAAAAGTTATGTGGCCTGAAACTTGATCTTGCAGATCGACTTGGAGGAGAGTTTTTTTTACGTCAATAAAAAGCAAATGGCTGTCGCGCCACATGAATAAATCTTTTAGCAATCCGGAATTATCAGTAAAAACATAGTGATACCTATCGCCGATCAGCGCGATGCGATCTCCTTTAGGACTAACAGAAAAATTGCTGAAAGTTTCGTCGTAAGTTTTGTCCCACAGCTTCATCGTCATGCAAGAAACTTGAGACAAAAGCAGGGCAATGAGGAGAAGTTTTTTAGCCATAAATCCACCAATTTGAGGTTGGAGCACAATTTAATTGTGACTGTATCAAGGCGGCATACCAACATCAATGCTTTCCTCAAAGACATCAAAAAATAAGGAACTGCAGGTCGGGTTTTGCAACTCCGTCAGCCACGAAGTGCGCGAAACGCACCGAGGTCAGATTGGTTTTATCCTTGCCAATTCTTTCGAGGAGTTGGGCAAAATTATTAGTTAATAATGATGTTCCTGATTTGGCGCCCTTATTTTCTGCGATGGGTTTGGGATTATGACTGGCCGATTTTCTTTCAGCTGAGGAGCTGGATCTTTCGGCAGTGATAAAATCGAGTGGGGTAACTTTTTCTTCTGGGATGGGTGCGAGGGTGGGAGATCTGCCGTTTAAAAAATTTGTTATTTCTTCGCGAACCGCTGCTTGAAGTCGAGGTTCTATTTCGGTGAAGTTAATGCTGTTTAAGAGGCCCGCAACACTAGCGCGATCTTCGCTGGTGATGCTGGGTAGTTTTTCGAGAATATTTCCCAAATCCTCTACCGCCTCAAAGCTATCGTCGCCGCCAATGCATACCATGTTTTCACCATGAGTTAGGCTGTACATCACATCATTTGCCAGAAAGCTGGAAACTTTAAGTTTTGTAAACCTTGCTTCTAAAGCGTTTTGAAGTTTTTTCAGAGCATCTTTTTTGCTCGTTCCCAATTGCGGTAAGTTTCGACTCATTTTCTTGATAAATTTAGTTTAGCACGTCACGCATGCTGTAAAATCCTGGGTTTTTAGCACTGCCCCAAATTGCGGCGCGGATGGCACCTTTGGCGAAAATATCGCGATTTGAGGCTTTGTGGGTTAGTTCAATTCTTTCGCCATCTCCGGCGAAAATTACGCTGTGATCACCGATGACATCTCCGCCGCGCAAAGTGGCAAAACCGATTTCGCCTTTTTGGCGAGCAGCTTCTTTGCCAACTCGAGCCATTACGGCAGATTTTTGTAAGTCAATTCCGCGGCCTTGTGCAACTGCAGCACCCAAAGATAGCGCGGTGCCGGAAGGTGCATCAACTTTGTTTTTGTGGTGCATTTCAACAATTTCAACATCGAAATCATCATGTAAAATTTGTCCGACTTTCTCAGCCAAGTTCATTAGCAAGTTAACGCCAAGTGACATGTTGGAAGACCAGACGATGACGGTGCTGTTTGCGTAAGAGGCGAATTTTTGTTTTTCGTGTTCAGAAAATCCTGTGGTGCCACAGATTAAAACCTTTTTATTTTCAGCGCATTTCTCTGCCATTTCTAAGCTGAGAGATGGTGAAGAAAAATCGATAATTGCGTCGCAGCTTTTGATGAATTGATCGGTGTCAGAAGTCATTTTGGCGCCGCTTTTTTCAAAGCCTAAAAATTCTCCTAAATCGCTGCCTTCAAGGCCGCCGCCACTGCGCACTAAAGCTGAAGAAAGTTCGACCAATTCGTCTTGCAAAACAAGACTGGCAATAGTTCGGCCCATGCGACCGGTAATTCCTGTGACGCCTATTTTCATAAAAATGTGTGATTGAGGTTGAGGGCGTGAAAACTACAAACGGTGTTTGCGGAAGGCAAATGGAAATCAGCCAAAAACCTGTTGCACTTGCGGGATGCGATTTTAAAGTCTGCGACCTGCTTTTTAGCCACAAATTCACTTCAAAAATCTTTCAATTAAATGACTACTCAAAACGTGATCCAAGTTGCCGTGGGCAAAGATATTCAGTCGGTTTCACTCGTTTCTGAAATGAAAAAATCTTACCTCGATTATGCCATGAGCGTAATCGTGGCGCGTGCCATTCCAGATGCTTGCGATGGTTTAAAACCAGTGCATCGCCGCATTCTTTACGCCATGTATGAAGGCAATTACGACTACAATAAACCGTTTAAAAAATCGGCCAGAATCGTCGGTGAAGTGATGGGTAAATATCACCCGCATGGTGACTCGGCAATTTACGAATCTTTGGTTCGTATGGCGCAAGATTTCTCAATGCGCGTGCCATTGATTGACGGGCAGGGTAACTTCGGATCAATCGATGATGATCCGGCGGCTGCAATGCGTTACACTGAATCACGTTTGGAAAAAGTTACGCACACCATGCTTGACGATCTCGACAAAGATACTGTCGATTTCATTCCAAATTATGACGGCCACGAAAAAGAGCCGAAAGTTTTGCCGGCGCGCTTTCCTAACCTTTTGGTTAACGGATCAAGCGGGATTGCGGTTGGTATGGCAACAAACATTCCGCCCCACAATTTGGGCGAAGTGATTGACGCTTGTTTGGCTTACATCGACAACAACGAAATCACGATTGAAGACATCATCAAAATTGTTCCAGGACCAGATTTTCCAACCGGCGGCATCATTTTAGGCCGCAGTGGATTTGACTCGGCAGCTCGCATGGGACGTGGTTCGGTTGTGATGCGTGGACGTCACAAAATCGAGAAAAAAGCTGGTGGAAAAGTTGCAATTATCATCGAAGAAATTCCTTACCAAGTTAACAAGGCCAAGCTGGTAGAAAAAATTGCCGAGCTAGTTAAAGAAAAAAGAATCGAAGGAATTACTGATTTGCGTGACGAATCAGATCGCGAAGGAATCCGCGTGGTTATTGAGCTTAGGCGCGATGCCATGGAAGAAGTTATCATCAACCAACTTTACAGTTTCACTGAATTGCAAAGCAATTTCAGCGTGAACATGTTGGCGCTAAATCACGGCAGACCGCAATTGATGGGCATTCTCGACGTTATCAAATTATTCGCGGCTTTCCGTGAAGATGTGACAACTCGCAGAACCAACTTTTTGTTGAACAAAGCGCGCGACAAAACTCACATTTTGATCGGTTTGGCTGTAGCTGTGACCAACATCGACGAAATTGTTGAGTTGATTAAAAAATCGCAAGATGCCGCAGAAGCAAAAATTAAATTGATGGCAAGAAGCTGGCCAGCGCACACGGTTGAAGCAATCATCAAGCTAGTTCAAGACAAAGGAAACATCATCAAAGACGGACAATTTTATTTCACTGACGCGCAAGCGAAAGCAATTCTAGAAATGAGATTGGCGCGTTTGACTGGTTTGGAAATTGGCAAAATCAACGAAGAGTTGAGAATTTTGGCTGCAGAAATTGCTGGCTACTTAGAGCTTTTGGCTGATCGCGGCAAGATGCTTGATTTGGTTAAAAAAGAATTAGTTGAAGTGCGCGATCAATTCGCAACACCTCGTAAATCAACGATTGAGGACAGTGAGTTTGAAGTTGATATCGAAGATCTAATTCCAAAAGAAGACATGGTTGTAGTTGGCACCATGAACGGCTACATCAAACGTGTAGCACTTTCAGCATACCGCACGCAAAAGCGCGGCGGCAAAGGTCGTAGCGCCATGGATGTTCGTGATGAAGATATCGCAACTGATATTTTTGTGACCAACACTCACACGCCGATTTTGTTCTTTTCAAGCAAAGGCAAAGTTTACAAATTAAAAACCTACAAATTGCCACTCGGCAGCCCGCAAGCTCGCGGCCGCGCTTTGGTGAATTTGTTGCCTTTGGAACAAGATGAAAAAATCAGCACCATTTTGGCGCTTCCAGAAAACGAAGAAACTTGGAAAGATTTGAGCATTATTTTTGCAACATCTGGTGGCGACATTCGTCGTAACTCGATGGATCAATTTGTTGATATTCGCTCAAGCGGAAAAATTGCCATGAAATTGGAGGGGGATGAAGCCTTGATTGGTGTGAATCTTTGCACTGAAAGTGACGACATCATGGTTTCGACAAAAGATGGAAAATGTATTCGTTTCCCAGTTTCGAAATTAAGAATTTTCCAAAGCAGAAGCTCGACTGGTGTGCGTGGTATCAAGCTGGGCTTGGGCAATAAAGTTATCGCCATGTCAGTGTTGAAGCACGCTGGAGAAGATTCTGAAGTTAAAGAAAAATACTTAAAAATTGAATTAGAAGATCGTTTGGCACTACGCGAAGCTTTGATTCAAAATCAAAAATTAAAAGAAACGCCTTCTGAAGATTTGTTGGTTACTCCAGTTGAAGTGCCGCAAATTAAAGGCGCAGAGCTTGCTCAAGATGTGATTGAAAAAATGGCACTTGACGAAGAATTCATCTTCACCATGACCGAAAATGGTTTTGGCAAACGCAGCTCGGCTTACGAATATCGCATCACCAACAGAGGTGGCTCAGGAATTACCAACATCGTAACTTCTAAACGTAACGGTCCGGTAGTTGCCAGCTTCCCAATTGAAGGCAAAGACCAAGTGATGATTATCACCGACAAAGGAACGCTAATTAGAACCGAAGTTGGAACTGTCAGAATCACCGGTCGCAACACTCAAGGTGTTACGCTCATCAAAACTAAAGACGAAGCTGTAGTGTCGGTTGCAAGAATCGCCCACACTGGCAACAAAGAAGTTGATGATGCTGAAACAGGTGAAGAGGTTGGCGATCAAGTTGAAGGAGCTGAAGGCGCTTTGGCGACGGAAGAATAGATTTTAGAACTTACTTGCAAACCTTACCAAGTTTGTAAGTGAGTCTATATTTTTAGTAATAATAACCACGAACAAACCCAGAAATATGAAAATTTTAGATACACAGCTTGCTCTGTTTAAAGGCAAAAAAATCCGTAAAATTATTCATGAAAATGAATGGCACTTCTCGGTTATTGATGTTGTTGCGGCGCTAACAGATAGCGCCAATCCTCGTGATTATTGGTTTAAAATTAAAGACCGAGTTGCTGAGGAGACAAAATTTCAACTGTCGACAATTTGTCGACAGTTGAAATTGGAAGCTACAGATGGAAAAATGCGCGAAACTGACTGCGCCAACACCGAAGGTATTTTTCGTATCATCCAATCAATCCCATCGCCAAAAGCAGAGCCATTCAAACGCTGGTTGGCAAAAGTTGGATTTGAGCGAGTGCAAGAAATCGAAAATCCCGAGCTGGCCACCAAGCGCACCAGAATGCTCTACAAGCTCAAAGGCTATTCGGAAGATTGGATCGAAAAAAGAATGCGCGGCATCGCAATTCGGGAAGAGTTAACCAATGAGTGGAAAAATCGAGGAGCAGAAGAAAATCGTGATTTTGAAATTCTCACTGCAGAAATTTCTAAAGCGACATTCGGACTAACTCCATCTGAGTACAAAGAACACAAAGGTTTGAAGCGTCAGAACTTGCGAGATCACATGGATGATTTTGAATTGATTTTCACCATGCTTGGCGAGCGCTCAACCACAGAAATCCACCGCAACGAAAATTCTCGTGGCGTAAAAAAGTTAAAAGAAGATTCCAAAATCGGCGGTAAAATCGCCGGAAATGCTCGTAAAGAGTTGGAGAAAAAATTAGGCAGATCGGTGGTTTCGAAAAAGAATTTTCTACCAAATAGTCAACAAAAAACTAAAATGATGGAACCTGCGAAATAGAGCTCTGAAGCACCACGCAGATTTATTTTTTCGCATAAATATTGGGGCGCAATAATAGACCGCACCCTACAACAAGTAAAGCGTATGGATATTTTGGATTTGATTTTATTGTCGGTAATACTGATTGCCGCAGCAATGCACGTTCTCTATCAGAAATATTTTTCTCAAAACTTTAGCGGCAGAAAGTACCTCGAAAATTTAGTGGATTTAGAAAACTTAAATAGCTCTACGGGACTAAAAATAATTATTGCCTTAGAAGATCTATTCAAAAGCAATAATTGCCCAAGAAATATACTCAAATGGCAAAAAGTTACCGACAATTTTTCTATAAAAATCTGCGGCATTGAGATGAGAAGCTCTTATATAACAAAATGTTGGCAAAGTTATCTTGCTAGCGGCGTTGCTCCTTCATTAAAGTTAAAAAAAGAATTCATGCTTTATAAGCATCAAGCAGAGCAGGATGGTTTTAAATTGATCCCTCTTGACGAGGGAGTAATTGCTCTTTTTGACTACATGCTTGCAACCGACCAAGAAATCAAAGAGGTAGAAACAAAAAAGCAAATGGACTCAATACTAAACGCGTTAAAGCCATTTTTCTTATTCTTTAAGAATGCCTCAAGAAAAGCGCGTTTACTAATCTCAATATCTATTC
This sequence comes from uncultured Alphaproteobacteria bacterium, assembly GCA_903898475.1. Classification (GTDB taxonomy): domain Bacteria; phylum Pseudomonadota; class Alphaproteobacteria; order Rickettsiales; family UBA1997; genus UBA2645. The sequence goes on from CAIUFU010000078.1 coordinate 12,091, forward strand.
TCTGGTTTTGTTATGTAATCTTCAGGACGAATGGGGATAGTGAATTTCTGGGATTATATCTCGAGCAGTGGTCAGGGGATTATTTTCTTTTTAATTTATTTGGACCAATAACCATCTGTGTCTTTTTTTCGTTTTTATATAAATGGATTAAAGCCGGAAAATAGATTTTTAACATCATTACTTAGGTAAAATGACTTACATCATCAAAGGAAAAAATAACGATTACGAACTTGTTGTTGGTTGCGAAATCCACGCACAAGTTGCTTCAAATTCTAAACTTTTTTCTCGCGCCGCAACTGAGTTTGGGGCGTTGCAAAATTCGCAAGTTTCTTTGGTGGATGCTGCCATGCCGGGCATGCTTCCAACTATTAATGCAGAATGTGTGAAGCAAGCTGTAAAAATGGGGCTGGGAATTAACGCACAAATTAATTTGCGCTCGATTTTTGATCGTAAGAATTATTTTTATCCTGACCTTCCGCAAGGCTACCAAATTTCGCAATTTCTTGATCCAATCGTTGGCGAAGGTGAGGTGGAAATTACGCTGGAAGATGGTTCAAAAAAAATCATTCGTGTTGAAAGAATTCACCTTGAGCAAGATGCCGGAAAATCTTTGCACGACCAACATCCGTCAATGACGATGATCGATTTAAACCGCTCGGGCGTTGCTTTGATGGAAATCGTTTCAAAGCCTGACATGTTCTCGCCTTTTGAAGCGACAGAATATGTAAAAACTATTCGTTTGATTGCGCGCGCTCTTGGCACGTCAGACGGCGACATGGAAAAAGGAAATCTTAGATGCGACGCCAACGTTTCTGTGCGTAAAGTTGGGGTGCAAACTTTGGGCACTCGTTGCGAAATCAAAAACTTAAACTCAATGCGTAACATCGCTCGCGCCATTGAATTTGAAGCAGCGCGCCAAGTTGAAATTTTAGAAAATGGCGGAACTATCGATCAAGAAACTCGTTTATTTGACGCCGTAAATGGCGACACCAGAACCATGCGCAGCAAAGAAGACGCCATGGATTATCGCTATTTTCCAGATCCTGATTTGCCGCCACTTGTATTTACTCAAGATTTCGTTGAAGAAATCAGAAGATCTTTGCCTGAACTTCCAAACGCTAAAAAATTGCGCTACATGGCCGAGTTTGCAATTCCTGAATATGACGCTGGCGTGCTTACGGCAGACACTGAAATTTCAGCCTATTTCGAACAATTAATTCAAAAACACGAACCAAAAATGTGTGTCACTTGGCTTACAGTTGAGCTATTTGGTCGCATGAATAAATTGGGCATTAATTTCGAAAATCTTAAAATCAGCGCGCAAAATTTGGGTGAGCTTTTGGACCTAATTAAAAGCGGCGCGATTTCAGGAAAAATCGCCAAAGATGTTTTGGATTTGATGATTGAATCGGGAGATTCAGCCACAAAAATCGTTGAAGAAAAAGGCTTCAAACAGGTGAGTGACACCTCGGCAATTGAAAAAATTATCGATGAAGTTTTGGCAAAAAATCAGGCCTCAGTTGATGAATATCGCGCTGGCAAAGAAAAGCTCTTTGGCTTTTTTGTTGGCCTCGTGATGAAAGAATCCAAAGGTCAGGTCAACCCTGCAATGGCGAATGATTTGCTGAAGAAAAAATTGTCTGCTGCTTAATTTAACCCCAATAACGCTTCAGGAATTTGTCTTGGAGCTTACGATCTCTAGCTCTAAATCTCAAAATTCTCCCCCTTGTCACCCCGTCGAATGACGGGGTCCACCTCGTCAAAGGCATGATTTTGTTGGTTGTGATGAGATAGACCCCGTCATTCGACGGGGTGACAAGTAGGGGGAGGCTCTTAGGCATTATTGGGGTTAATTTAAGCAAAAAAAGCCCCAACCATTTTTGAAATGATTGGGGCTTTTTTGTGCTCAAAATTCGGTAACCTTTGGAATGCGACTTTTAATTAATCCGCCGCTCCCATTTTTTCTTTGATTAACCTGCGACGTTCTGCTGCTTCTTCACGGATTTGTTTTTTTCTTGCCGCAACTACTTCTTTTTCCAGCTCAACCAACACTTCTAAAAATTGCGGTAGCCAAATTTCTGGCGTCAGATTTTCTTCGTCGGCATGCGCCGCCAAAACTTCTTCTAAGGCAGTTAAAGTGACTTGATCGGCATTAAAGATTTTTTTGAATTCTACTAATTTTGAAAGATCGAGAGACGCAACAACTGCGTCTTCGGCGCGCTTAAAAAAGAAAGAATGATCTTCGTCGGTCATCATTTTTAAAATCTTCATCTCGTCATCAGTGAGTTCAAAAATATTTTTGAAACAAGCATGCGGATTGGCATCAGGCATGAAAATTTGAGTTGCGATATTTTTCTTAATCTCTGGTGAAAATTTGCTGTCATTAACTTGAGTAGCATTTTTTGAAGTGAGAATTGCGACACAATTTTTTTGACTTAGGCGAGATAATAATTCTCCAACAACAGGTCCCAAAATTGGGTTATCAAGCAATTCCCAAGCCTCGTTTAAAACCAATATTGCCGGTGAGCCATCGAGTTTGGTTTCAATTTGATGCAGCAAATAATTAACAATTGGAATTAAGATTGGTTTTTCTTCCAACACTTCTGACAGATCAAAAGCGATGATTTTATCCGACCAGTTAATTTCAGTTTCGGCGCCAAAAATGTGACCCAAA
>CAIUFU010000079.1 GCA_903898475.1 uncultured Alphaproteobacteria bacterium
CCTGAATCATGCTTCGACAGGCTCAGCATGACATCGAGTGCAGAGTAACAGTGAGTTTAGACACTTTTAGCTAAAACATCCGATTACTAATAACCCCACGCACCACGCCTTCAACGCGAAAATCTTCCGCCGCTAAAAACGGCTCGAACTCGCTATTTAGCGACACCAAAATCACCCGATCTTTCTTGCTCTGCTGCTTAATTTTTTTAATCAAAACCTGCTCGTCATTCACGCACAAAACCGTCACGCCATTTTCGGCTTTGTTGGTTTTTTCAATAATCACAAAATCGCCGGCGCTGATCTTTGGCAGCATTGAATCACCTTTCGCCTTCACCAAAAAAGCCTTGTCGGAAGCAAAACTTAAAAATTTTGTCGAAATCGGCACGCGATCAATCGGATTGCCGTCAAGCACCGAACCTTCCGGCCCGCAAGTCGCAAGACCGTATAAATTTAGGTAAGCAATTTCTTTGTCGGGGCGTTTTAAAATTTGATAATCGCGCGAATTATTTGGGTTCTTTTTTAAGTAACCTTTTTTCTCCAACTGCGCCATGTGATGCACCACAACACTGGTTGACGAAGCATTGATTAACTCTTGCAACTCGCGCACCGTCAAAGGCTCGTCAGAGTTTTTTGAAAGTATTTCAATTAATTTTGTTTGGGCGGGATGCAGGCGTTTTTCAGGCATTTGAAAAATAGTTTGTGTTGTTAATTTTGCGTTCTAGTTTTTCTAGAACATCACGAATAAATCTATTAACTCTGGTTGAGAATTTAAAGTCAAACTTTTTAGCCAGAGTTAAATCGTCTCTTAGGAGGCGAGGTTCTCCGCAAAAGCGGGGCGCGACTCGTGTCGCGTTATCTCGAAGGGATAAAAACATTTTTAATCGCAAAAAATATTTTATGAACACACAAGAAACCTTGACCAAAGCCATGCTGAACAAACAGCCAATCTCATTTCAATATTCTCGCCTTGGCAGAATGCAAAGCGCCGAAATCGCCAATGCTCACGTGATTTTTATTTCGAACAAGCTGGGTAAAAAAACTGTAACAACTGACGTTTCATTTGAAAAAAGCGGCGTTGCCGGCTGGAAACATTTTGACATTAGCAGCATGTCTAATGTGCGGATTTTGGGTGGTGAAGAAATGTTGTCGGTGAATTAAGCGACAATTTAACAAAAGTTTAGCGTCTCCGCTGCGAGACGAGATAATCATTTGCCGCCCTATCTCTTCACAGCTAGCTGGCACATTGCATTCAGATTTTTCGCCTTTTGCTCATCTGCAAAACCTTTTGCTACCGACAACTAGTTGCCTAACCTACCAATCCTTTTGATTAGAGTGGGCGCACTGCTGCAGAGAGTGGCTGAAAAAAACTTTAGAGAGAATTTCATTTTAGGAAAAAAACACGAAGCGTTTTGAATAATAGAAGTGGCTGAAAAAACCGAATTTTCTACGTAAGTAGAAAATCTACACACTTAACCCAACCTGCCGCCTTTGCAGCAAAGGCTGAAAAAACTTTCCCGATGCTAGAAATTGATGCTAGAAATTGCTGTCGTAAGCTTCCCTCCTATTTATTGACAATATTTTTCGCCATTTTACACCTGAAAACTCATTTACCTTACGCAAATTTCCTCATTTAAATGAAAAAATTCTTACGTCGCCGCACCAAGAATGGCGCCTTTTCTCTTATTGAAGTCTCGGTCGTTTTAATAATTGTCGGAATTTTTATTGCCGGTATTTTTATTGCTGACGAAATGATTAAAAAATTTCGCATTACCGCCGCGCAATCTTTAACAAAATCTTCACCCGTCGTGGGCATTAAAGATTCGGCGCTTTGGCTAGAAAGCAGTTTGGACACAGCCTTTAGTAACTCGGAAGCCGAAACCGGCAACCAGCTAAGCGGTTGGAACGACTCTCACAATTCAGTTAATAAAGTTTTGGTCACAGCCGTTGGCACTGGCCCCGTTTACTCCAAGACCATTAACAATATTCACGCTGTCAAATTTAGCGGCAGCACCAGTGATTATTTGCAAATTGCTGACGCCAGCTTTCTCAACAAAAGTGACTACACGATTTTGATTTTAGAAAAAAGGCTAGCCTCCGGCGGCAGTAATTATTTTTTAGGCAGCACCAGCACTAATCTTAACGACAAACTACTTTTAGGCTACAGCGCCGACGCTACGGTGATCCACGCCCAAGGCACTAACTACTACAGCCAAGCCGCCTCCACCAGCAGCTACTCTAACTCCTCCAACAAAGCGCGAATGTTTGCCTTTGTTCAAGATTCTACCTTAGGCAAAAAAACTTACATTAATGGCGTACTTGCAGCGCAAAGCTCAGACACCACGCAAATTTCGGGCCTCACCAATTTAGAAATCGGCAAAGGATACACCGGAGAGATTGGCGAAATCGCAATTTTCACCCGCGCCCTAAAAGATGACGAAAGGCAAGCAATTGAAGATTATTACGGCAAAAAATGGACGGTAAAAATTGCTCGCGATTCCGTTGCAGCTTCTGGCGGATCTTGCGTGGGCTACGTAGTAACCGAAAGCGGCTGCGACATGTCGCTAGCCAGCTGCTCAATTTCACAAACCGGAATTTCAACAACAGTTTCACCAACTTCCAGCCCAACCCCACTTTCTTGCAACGGCAACCATTACAGCGGATCATTAACCTACACCTGCATTAACGGCAGCGCGAACGTTTCAGGATCTTGCGTTTGCAGCACCGGATACACTACGCCAAATTGCACTGGCTGCGACACTAATTACGTTTCCGACGGCAATGGAGGTTGCCAACTTGCAGTTGGCTGCACTATTTCTGCAACCGGAATCACCACCAGCAACGTTACGCACAATGCCAGCAGCAGCGTTACTTGCAATGCAGGCTACAGCGGCAGCATTTCTTACAATTGCAACAATGGCAGCCCTAATCTCAGCGGCACTTGCACTCCAACCTGCAGCACCGGATCAACGATTGGAATTACCACACGCAACGTCAATCCGGGCACCGGCACGCTTAATTGCAACGTCTCCAACTTTAACACCTCAGACTCAATTACTTATTCTTGCTCGGGTGGCATCTTTTCGGTCACTGGCGGCACTTCTTGCGACACTTGCGCTTCTGGATACGCTTACTCTAGCAACAGCTGCTTACCAACTTGCAGCACCGGATCAACGATTGGAATTACCGCACGCAACGTCAATCCGGGCACGGGTTCGCTTAATTGCAACGTCTCCAACTTTAACACCTCAGACTCAATTACTTATTCTTGCTCGGGCGGCACTTTTTCGGTCACTGGCGGCACTTCTTGCGACACTTGCGCTAGCGGCTACAGCTATTCGAGCGGCACTTGTCAGGTTTCAACACCCACCAGTTCGGGATGTCAATCTGTTGGCGAAGGCGGCTCACTAACCCTAACCGCCCCGGCCGGAAAAACTTGGCAGACCGTCAACTTTGCTAGCTACGGCACAGCCAACTCTTGCACTCAAGGCGGCTGCCACGCTTCTAACAGTGCTTCAACCATCTCCTCAGCTTGCATTGGGCGATCAACTTGCACCATTGGCGCTAACAACAGCGTTTTTGGTGACCCTTGTGGTGGCACTTACAAAAGTCTGCAGGTTAGATTAACTTCGAACTAAAGAGTTAGGTTTTTACTTGGACTTGGTTTTCAACTCACTTCATTTTGAAAAAGAAAACCAAATTGTGAGCGTACGCTCACAATTCACGAAAAACCTCCTTTTGCCCATTAAACTCAAGCCTCTAAGCCAGATGAAAATTTCACTCAATAATTACCCAAAAGTACTCGGCGAAGTTCACAAAATAATCAAAGAAACCGAGCAAAATATTGTCACCAATGTTAACCGCGAAAAAGTGGTAATGAGTTGGCAAATCGGCAAAATTATTGAGGAGCATTTACTAAAAAATTCTCGCGCTGAGTACGGCACGGAATTTTTTAAACAGTTAGAAAGCGACACAACAATTGCCAAAAGAACTCTGTACCAAATGCGCAGCTTTTACAAATCTTACCCCACTCTGCCAAAAGCTGAAAATGATTTAAGTTGGAGCCACTACCGCAATTTAATAACGGTAAAAAGCGCTGAAAAACGAAAATATCTCGAAGACCTCACAGTCGAAAACGACCTTGGCGCAGACAGGCTTCAAGACGAAATTACCAAAACCAACTCTAAAAAATCAAAGTCCGCTTCCAAAAAAAACTCCGACAAACTTTCAATTAAGCGTGGCAAACTTTTCACCTACAAAATCTCTGAAATGCCCGGCTTCGTTGACTGTGGCTTTAATATTTTTTGCGAAATCAAAACCACAAAAAAGCCCGGCGAGATTGTCGAGTCGGTTAAAAAATCCGAGGGTTTTTCGCTGAAGAGCTCAAGTGTAAATGCGCACCAGCGCTACACTTACAAAGCCTATTTAGACCGCGTCATTGACGGCGACACTTTGCTCGTGACTTTAGATTTGGGGTTTAAAATTCGGCACAAAGAAATTTTGCGCCTCGCTAAAATCAACGCCGCTGAGGCTGCAACGCCGGAAGGCAAAAAAGCTTTTGCTGCTTTGCAAGAAATTTTAAAAGATGTGCCGTTTTTAATTTTAAAAACCAACAAAACCGACATTTACGGCCGCTACATTGCCGATGTTTTTTTTGGTAAGCCTTCGCAAAAAGACCCCCAAAAAGTTGCAGATTCGGGGGTTTATTTGAATCAGCTGCTGCTTGATCGCGGCTTGGTTTTAGAATATTAATTTGCCGTGGATCTAGTGCTACGCTTCTCTTGAACCCCTGCTATTTTGCAAAGCCACTGCAGTTGGCGTTGCCAAATTTGTTTTTACTTCTTCAATTGCGTCAATCTCTCTTCCCACTTTCTTCAACAGATCTTCCACCACATTTTCTACAACCACTTCTGAACGAATTTTGGTCAGATGCTTGTGAACTTCGGCGTTAAATATCCCGACTGCTTCTTGAAGTTTTCTGCGATTAAGCGGGTTGTGAGATTCACCATTTGGCAGCATGTTGTCGTAAATAAAATTTCTCTCAACATAACCAAAACCAGATTCGTGCTCTTTAGTAGAAATCATTTTTAATTGGTGCAGAAACTCCAGACCAGTGGCAAAAATACTCTGCAAATTATCCTTCTCTTCGCCGTCAGGAATTTCTTCCAACACCCTAGAGGAAAACTGATTTAACATTTTTTGCACTATTTTGGTCGCTTGTTTTTTAAACTCTGAAATTATCGGATGTGCAACATTTTCGGCAATTTCCAGCCCAACTGTTGTCTGAAAGTTTTGATGTGAGCTGCGAAAATTAATGTTAAGATTGCTTCCGTTAATGAAGGCATCGTATTCAGCTTGCGAAATCATCTTAAATAGCTCGTCAGCTTTTTCGTCGCTTAGCGTTAGTAAGGCTTTTTTGTGTGCCTCCGACAAATAGTCAAAGTCCATTACCGAATCAATCATGTTTCTGGCAAAGCCTTGAATGCTTAGAAGATATTCTATTTCAGGGCGAAAATTTTGCGGCACCGGATCATCCAACCGGCGATTCGGATTATTTGGATTAAACAAATTCGCCGCTACCGCCGCTACAAGCAACGTTACAAGAGGAGCCGCGTAATAGATCGCAAACTTAATAAGGATTATTTCATCTGGGTCATACTTTGGCGCGCCGGCGGGCTTATTCTTTTTTTTCTCAAAATTCTCAAGCCACCCTGTAGCTTCAAGCACAAATGTAGCATTTTCGGCATTGTCCTTCAAATACTGGTAATCGATTGCGGCGCTTTCTGGATCTTTCAAAAGAATATTAAGGTGCGCTCTTTCAAATCTTGATCTGTCTTGCGCTTGTGGATCGTCATTGAGCGCAATTTCTCGAGTAAAATCTTCAACCGCCGCAGTCAAATTTCCCAAATACATGTTGGTTAAACCCCTGTCGTAATGTTGCCAGATTCCTTCGGGATTTAGCTCAATCGCCTGGTTAATCAATTCTAGAGATTTTGTTAAACCCTCTTGGCGCTCTTGCGGGTTGGGATTGTAACGAAATTTCTTAAAATTATCTTCCGCCTCTTTTTTCAAAACCACAGACAGCTTAACAGGATCATACGGCAATTCCTCAATCTCTTTAAGATCACTTGTTGCAGTCAGAGCCGCAACTTTTTCAGCCACGCCCGTCAAATCAATTTCGTATTTTTCAGGCTCTGTAAATAAAGGATTTTTAACGTAGGACACTTTCTGTGCTGCTGCACTCACCTGCCCTGAAGGCAATTCTATTAAATTTTTTGACACGCTGGTTTTTTATTGAGTTGGGAAATTTTATCTCGATTAAAAACCGTCTTGCGCCAGAGCTCTCGCCCTAGTGTCAAAATCTAAAACCTCTGCGATTGATTCGGGGTTTTTGTGGGAAATTTTTTCCAAAACTTGCTTAACAATTTTGGTGATTTGGTCGAAGGCAATTTCGCCTTTTAAAAACTTTTCAACCGCAACTTCATTGGCGGCGTTTAGCACTGCAGGCGCCGAGCCGTCAGTTTCTAAAGCTTCGCGGCAGATTTTTACTGCCGGAAATCTTTTTTCGTCGGGGGCAAAAAAACTTAAATTTTGCAATTTCGCTAAATCCAGCGGCTCGTGTTTAATTGCCATTCGTTTAGGAAACGCCAGCGCGTAAGAAAGCGGCACCTGCATGTCGGGGCGGCTTAACATTGCGAGAGTCGAGCCGTCTTTGTATTCGACCATTCCGTGAATTATTGATTGCGGGTGCACCAAAATTTTGATTTGGTTTTTGCGCAAAGGAAAAAGATGGAAGGCCTCAATCATCTCCAAACCCTTGTTCATCATGGTTGCAGAATCGATTGAGATTTTGGCGCCCATTGTCCAATTGGGGTGTTTTAGGGCTTCGGCGACGGTGATTTTTAAAAAATCTTTGTCGCTGTTAAAAAACGGACCGCCAGATGCGGTAAGCGTCACCGACTCAATCTCGTTTAAATTTTCATTCTCAAAAATTTGGAAAATCGCATTGTGCTCGGAATCAACCGGAATTATTTTGGCGCCACTTTTTTGGGCCGCGGCGTTTAAGAAAACTCCGGCGCAAACTAATGATTCTTTATTTGCGAGCGCAATGTTTGAACCAGCCTCAATTGCCGCCAAAGTTGGCAACATTCCAGCAGCTCCAACAATTGCTGAAACGAATAAATCGCACTTAATTTTCGCCACTTCCAAAATGGCTTTTTGGCCGCAAAGAATTTCGCAATTTGGCAAATTTTTTAGCGCTTCTTGCAGGCGAGGAAACAAGATTTCATTTTCAATCACCACGTAAGAAGGCTTTAATGCCAAAGCTTGAGCGATTAAGGTTTCAACATCATTGCGCGCTACTAAGGCTAAAACTTCAAAGTTTTGCGGCGCGTTTTTAATCACCTCAATGGTGCTTTTTCCGATTGATCCTGTGCAACCAAAGAGTGAGATTTTTTTCATTTTACTTCTTCCTTTTCGAGCTCGGTTTCGACTGCTTCTCTTGCACATCAAGACCCTGATATTTCTTCGCTTCTCCGCCAATCAAAGCTTCCAAATCCATTGCTTTGGCCTGAGTTTTATCAAGCACAAAAGTAATTTCTGGTACCACGCGCAAAGTCAATCGCTTCGCCATTTGATAACGAAAATGCGGCGCCATGGCGTTTAGCTTTTCGATGATTTTTTGATGCATTGGCTCATTGCCGAAAATATCGATGTAGATGTAAGCGTTCTTGGCGTCAGGGCTGACATCGGCTTGCAAGATTGTGATGTAACTTCCAGGAACAGTTAAAATATCGTCACGCATGAAAATATCGCACATTACACGTTTGAGATTTTCACCGATTTGGAGCTGGCGTTGCGATTTCATTTTTTGATTTATTTAAATTTTTCATAGGTCCCTGAGCAAAGCCCAAAGGGCGTCGTCGAAGGGCCCGAAGCTCTGAGTTTCAGGCCCTTCGACG
>CAIUFU010000080.1 GCA_903898475.1 uncultured Alphaproteobacteria bacterium
TAACGCAACGGTAGAAGTGTCGCCGCACCATTTCACTTTGAATGACACGCAAGTTTTAAAATCAGGAACCAACGCCAAAATGAACCCGCCTTTGCGCTCTGAAAAAGATCGTCTGGCTTTGATTGAAGGCTTGAGATCTGGTGTGATTGACGCAATTGCCACCGACCACGCGCCGCATGATTTAGCTTCAAAAGAAAGAACTTTAGAAGAAGCCAGCTTCGGAATTGTTGGTGTTGAAACCATGCTGCCACTTTCTCTAGCGCTTTACCACGACAAGGTTTTGTCACTTCGCGACTTGCTTGCCAAAATGACTTGCAACGCCGCAAAAATTATTAACTTCGACGGCGGCGTAATCAAAAAGGGCGCGCGCGCTGATTTGGTTTTGATTGATTTGGAAAAAGAATGGGAAATCGATTCACAAAAATTCCACAGCAAATCGAAAAACTCACCTTTCGACGGGTTTAAAGTTAAGGGCCTTGCAACTAGAACTGTTGTGGCTGGAAAAACGGTTTATGAAATCTAATCCAAAAATTCTAATCATTGCCGGCTCTGATCCTTCAGGTGGGGCCGGTATTCAGGCTGACATTAAAACTGCCACTGCACACAAGGTTTACGCGTCTGCCGCGATTACTTGTTTGACTGCCCAAAATACTCAAAAAGTTTTTAATGTTTTCAATTCGCCAACCGAATTTTTGCGTCAGCAAATTGAGGTTGTTTTAGAAGATATTGAATTTGACGCTGTAAAAATTGGCATGCTGGGAACTACTGAAATTATTGACTGCGTTGCTGATGTTCTTGCGCAAAAAGCCAAAAAAGTTCCGTTAATTTTAGACACCGTAATGGTGGCAACGTCGGGTGATTTGTTGCTCAGAGAAAATGCCGTGGAAGTCTTGAAATCGCGACTTCTAAAAGGCGCTTACATTGTTACGCCAAATATTGATGAGGCTCAGGTTTTAGCGCAAATGCCAATTAAAAATTTTGCAGAAATGAAGCTTGCAGCCACTGCAATCAAGTCTTTGGGTGCAAAAAATGTTTTAATCAAAGGTGGGCATTTAAATTTTGCTGACGGAAAAATTCACAGCATTTTGCTTGATGAAAAAAATCAATTTCATCGCATTAGCAACAAAAAAATAGGCACTAAAAATCTACACGGAACCGGCTGCACTCTTGCTTCGGCGATTGCTTGTAATGTGGCAAAAAAAATGGAATTAGTGGCGGCAGTGAGAAAGGCTAACGCTTACGTTGCACTTGCGGTAAAAAGAAGTTCAGAAGTGGGGAAGGGAAGTTTGGTGTTGGGGCATTTTGGTAAAAACTAAAATTTTGTACGCCAAGTGCAAAATTGGCTTTTGAGCAGTAAAATCAGCTATCGGTAAAAATAAAATGGCAACAAAAGTGTTGCTATTTTTTCAGTGTCACCCCGTCGTCAAGACGGGGTGACACCGAGGGTGGATTGACTAATTGAGGAAAAACCTAAAACCCGTGATCTTTCACTAAAATTTCAGCAATTTGCACCGCGTTTAACGCCGCGCCTTTTTTCAAATTGTCAGCAACAACCCAAAGTGACAGGCCGTTGGCAACCGAATCGTCTTTTCTCAAACGTGAAACGAAAACTGCGTCGTGAGTTGAAGTTTCAACCGGAGTTGCAAAAACCATTTCTTGCGGACGATCTAAAACCAAAACCCCGTCAGCTTCTTCCAAAGCGGCTCTAGCTTGTTTGACTGTAATTGGCTTTTCAAATTCAACATTCACGGCTTCCGAGTGGCAGTTAAACACTGGCACACGAACGCAAGTGGCTTCAACTTGAATTTTGTCAGAGCCAAAAATCTTTTTGGTCTCAACTTTCATTTTCCATTCTTCTTTAGTCGCGCCGTCTTCCATGAAGCTGTCAATTTGTGGAATCACGTTGAAGGCGATTCTTTTGCTGAACTTTTTTGGAGTTGGCATTTGGTTGGTGTAGATTTTTTTAGTTGAATCAAACAATTCATCCATTGCCTCTTTACCCGCGCCAGATACGGCTTGGTAAGTTGCTACCACAATGCGTTTAATGGTGGCTAAATCGTGCAAAGGTTTCAAAGCCACAACCATTTGAATGGTTGAGCAGTTTGGGTTGGCAATGATTCCAGATTTTTTGTAGTCAGAGATTGCTTGCGGATTAACTTCAGGAACAACCAAAGGAACATTTGGATCCATTCTAAAATGCGAGGTATTGTCAATCACCACACAACCTTGTGCAGCGGCACGTGGCGCGTGAATTGCAGAAACTGCACCACCTGGTGAAAAGAGGCCAATTTTGGTGCCGGTGAAGTCAAAATCTTCTAAAGCTTGCACCGTTAATTCCTTGTTGCCGTAAGAAACTTTTTGGCCAACAGAGTTGCGTGAGGCCAAAGCAACAACTTCGGAAGCAGGAAATTTTCTTTCCGCCAAAATATTTAAAATTTCGCGGCCAACATTACCAGTGGCACCCGCGACGGCGATTTTTCTGTTAGACATTTTTTAGTGAAATTAAGAATTGAGGGAAAGTGATTTTTCGAATCATTGGATGCGTTTCTAATTGTTAATTCTTAAGTTTTAATTCTTAATTTTCGATGTCATCCTGAGCCTGTCGAAGGATGATTCAAGCCCGTGCCACGAATCATCCTTCGACAGGCTCAGGATGACATCGAGTGTTCAAATATTTTTCCAAACTAATGACCAAAAAATTCTTCATAATCGCCGGCGAGGCCTCGGGTGACCTGCTGGGCAGCAAGCTAATAGCAGAGCTTAAAACCCAAAATAGCGGCGCAGAATTTTTTGGAGTTGGTGGAAAATTAATGCAAGAGCAGGGCTTGGTTTCGCTTTTTCCAATGGAAGAATTGTCAATCATGGGCTTCTTGGAAGTAGTGCCGCACATTCCAAAATTGCTGGCGCGGATTCGCCAAACGGCGGATGCGGTAATTGCGCAAAAACCAGATTTTGTGATTACAATTGATTCGCCAGATTTTTGTTTTCGCGTGATGAATAAGTTGAAAAACTTTCACCAAACAAAAAAAGTTCACATGATCGCGCCATCAGTGTGGGCGTATCGCGAGGGCAGAGCTGAGAAGATTTCCAAACTCTATAATCTGCTTTTGGCGATCTTGCCTTTTGAGCCGCCTTACTTTGAAAAATATGGGCTAAAAACGGTTTTCATCGGACACCCAATTGTTGAAAATGCGCCAGATTTAGAACAGAAAAAATTAGCTAATTTTAGTTTTCGCAGCAAAAAAAATATCGCGCTAACCGACGAGCTGCTTTGCTTGATGCCTGGGAGTCGTAATGGTGAAGTGACGAGAATTTTCCCCGAATTTATTGCGGCGGTGAATTTGCTTTCGCAAAAAAAATCTAATCTAAAAGTTGTTATTCCTTTAATTGAGAAGACACGCGCTTTGGTTTTAGAAATGGCTAAATCTTTAAAAGTTGAATATTTTTTGATTGAAAAAGACGAGAGAAATGACGCCTTTTTTGCTACTGATTTTGCTTTGGCGAAATCGGGCACCAACACAGTAGAACTCTCGCTTTATCAAGTGCCGATGTTGGTGGCCTACAAGATTAATTTTTTAACTCATTTTATTGTCAAAAGAATGGTCAAAATTAAGTTCGCTAATTTGGTGAATTTGATTTTGAACAAAGAGGTAATCCCCGAAATGCTACAAGATAATTGCGAGGGCGAAAAGCTTTTTGCGGTGGCGGAAAAATTAATTAATGACAAAAATTTGGCGCAAAAGCAAATTGCTGAAAGCCAAGCAGCCCTAAGAATGATGGGTTTGGGATTTACTCAAAATCCAAGCCAAAAAGCAGCGCAAGAAATTTTAAAAATCTAAAAACTAAAAATGAAAAAAATCCTCAAAGTCATGCTGAGCTTGTCGAAGCATGATTTAAGTCACGGGCTAGAATCATGCTTCGACAAGCTCAGCATGACTTTGGTGATGTTGTTGTTTTTTACCGTGTCGAGTGCCAGAGCCGCTGAAGAAGGATGCGGTAAAAATTATTCAGCGGTGCTTTTTGAAGAAAAAACTGGTGACATTCTTTTTCAAAAACGCGCTGAGTTTTACGCCTATCCGGCTTCTCTCGTAAAAATGATGACGCTTTATTTAGCTTTTGAAGCGCTGGAAAAACATCAATTAAGCGCTGAGCAATTAATTACCGTGTCGGAACGAGGCGAAGAAATTGCAAAAGTGAATAAGTCTAACACCATGCGTTTAAAGGCGGGAGACAAGATTTCGGTGCGCACGGCAATTCAGGCGGTGATTGTAAAATCTTTTAATGAAGCGGCAGTAACTTTGGCGGAAGCGGTAGCGGGAAGCGAGTGGGAATTTGCGCGTAAGATGAATGAAAAAGCTGTGACGCTTGGCATGAGAAATAGCAGTTTTAGAAATTCCAGCGGGCTTCACGAAGAAGGGCAATATACCACCGCCTTTGATTTGGCGAGGCTTTCTAAGGCGATCAAAAAAGATTTTCCCCAGTATTATCATCTTTTTTCGCTGAGAGAATTTAAGTATTTCAACACAGAATACGAAACCCACAACCACGTTTTAACTAGCTACAAAGGCGCGGAAGGAATGAAGACGGGGTTTACCAACGCTTCAGGATTTAACCTAATTAGTGCGGCAAAAAAAGGTGATGAGCGGGTGATCTCAATTTTAATGGGATGCGCTAGTGTGGCGAGAAGAGACCAATTTACCAAAAAACTTTTGGATAATGCTTTTGAGAAATTAAAAAAGGTAAGTGAGGACAAAGATCAGATTTGCCTACCTTTAAGCGCCGGATTTAACTACGGCGAAGAAGGGGATGGTGAATATCAAAGTGAAATGATGTTTGGGGCGATGCAGTAGCAAAAAGACTGTCATCCCGAACGTGAGTGAGATTAGGAATGACCTTATCTAATCTTTTCTTCCAAACCCTTCACTTCCTGTAAAATCTGTTGATCGCTGCTCATTAATTCGTTCACCAATTTCACCGAATGCATAACAGTTGCGTGATTCTTGCCGCCAAACTCTTTGCCAATTACTGGAAAGCTATTTGAGGTCAAAGTTTTAGCCAAATACATCGCGATCTGTCTTGGTCTAGCAATTGCTCTGGCGCGATTTGCTGAAGTTAAATCAGAAATTTTAATGCCGTAAAAAGCGGCGACGGTTTTTTGAATTTTGTCAATTGTTGGCGCAGTTGCGTTTGAAGCGCGAACGTAGTCAGACAAAATAACTTTAGCGCTTTCCAAAGTGATTTCTTCATCGAGTAAAACTTTTTGGGCGATTAGTTTTTTCAAAGTGCCTTCAAGATCACGCACCGAGGTGGTGATTTTTTCGGCGATGAAGCTGAGGACTTTCTCGCAAATTTCTTGCTCCATCATTTTGGCTTTTTCTTGCAAGATCATGAGGCGGTCTTGGTAATCTGGGTTTCTGAAATTAACTATCATGCCGCCAGAGATGCGCGATTTTAATTTTTCATCGATATTTTCTAAGTCAGACGGGCAGCGATCACAAACCAAAACTACTTGTTTATTGTCTTCAACTAGTGAGTTGAAGCAATTCATAAATTCTTGCTGAGTGCTGCCTTTGCCGGCGATGAATTGCACGTCATCAACAATTAAAACATCAATTGAGCGCATTTTTTCTTTGAAGCTCATGACGTCGTTGCTGCGAATTGACTGCACAAAGTGATACATGAATTTTTCAGCAGACAAATAGACAACTTTTTTGGCAGCGTCGAATTCTTTGATTTGCCAAGCAATTGCCTGCGCCAAGTGAGTTTTTCCCATGCCGACATTGCCGTGAATGAAAAGCGGAATTTTGTCGTCAAAAAGACTAATTTGAGCATCGATGCCAGCAGCGATTTTGGCCATTGAAGCGGCTAATTTATTGTACTTGGCGCTTACGAAATGTTTGAAAGTGTAGCGTGGATTTAGCTCAGTTCCGAAAGCAAAAACATTGTCGTATTTCGAAAGATTAACAACTTTTTGCTCAGCGTTTGAAAGGTTTGGAGTTGCTTCATCCAAGGTTTTAGCAATAAAAATTACAGCAACTTTTTTGATTTGCGGGCGAATCGATTGTGCCAAACTCTTAAGATTTTTTTGACCTGATTTTGCTTCAATAAATTCACGAATAATCCAATCGCGAATAAACTTTGAAGAAGTTGAAAAAATAACTTCGCTTTCCGACTCAGAAAAAATTTCTAATCCGGCGAGCCATTTATTGAAGTTTTCTTCGCCAAATTCTGATTTGCAGGCGGCAAAAAATTGCGGCAAGAATAAGCCGTCATTGATGTTTTCTAATAATGCTGAGTTTTGTTTAGCTAGTTGCGGCATTATTTAAGATTGTCTCCAAGGTAGGTTTTCGGCTTTCCAACCATTGACTTTGCCGCGATGGCCATTGCCGTCAATGTCTCCTTCAAAACCAGAGAGAATGTTGTAGCAGTTTTCAAATCCTAAAGTGGTGGCGTGATAAGCGGCTTGATCTGATCTGGCGCCGCTGCGGCACATGAAGAATATTTTAGCGCTCAAAGCATTTTCGCCAAAAGCCTGTTTGGTGATTTCGGTAAGTGAGGTAGTGAAATTTGGATTGATGCGCATGTCAGGAAACAACTTCCACGGCAATAGAGAAACTTTTTCATCTACTTCAGCAGGATCGACGATTCCTACGAAATTAGTTTCTTCCGGGGTTCTTACATCAATCAAGATTGAGTTAGCGTCGTTTAATAATGACGCAAAAGCGTCTTTAGCATTGATCTGAATAACTGGCATTTTGTGAATCTTTTTTGACAAGGAGAGCGGATGAATTTTTCTGATAAAATCCGCAAATGTTTTTTAAATTGTTGGGGCGATTTTTCGATGAAACTTCCGCCTGAGTAAAGTTATTTATTTCTGCTTTCTTGAAATAAATTTCTTGACAGTGGGCGCGACTGAAAACGGCTTAAGCCTAATGTATGAAAGCAGATCTGACGTGGTTTGGCGTTCAATTTATCCTTTGAAGACTAGAGCAATATGA
>CAIUFU010000081.1 GCA_903898475.1 uncultured Alphaproteobacteria bacterium
CGAAGCATGATTCAGGGCACCGAGGCCAGAATCATGCTTCGACAGGCTCAGCATGACATAGAGGAACTTCGAGTTTTATTTCTTCCCCTTCATCTCTAAAAAAACTCGCGAAAGATTAATCGCTTTTTCTACCGCTGGCGAGTCTTGGCGAAAAAGATGGGTCACCGCTTTTTGGATAAATTCTTGCGGGTTTTCTTTGTTCAAAACCGAGTTATTCAGCTCATCAATAATAATTTCAGCCTGATTAAAACTGCCGCCATTTCTGAAATCGGTTGGCTGCAGACTATCTAAAAAATCCATTTTTTGTTTTTGGTAATTGCTCATTCCTTCGATCTTAAATTAATTTTACGAACTTATTTCCCCAACTCTCTCGTCGGAGAAATAAGAGTAAGCGCTATTTTTTGTTAGCCGCTAAAGCACAATTTATCAAAAGTGATACCACGTTTAAAACCAGCAAAATCAAGGCTATTTTACCGATGAATCCATCAAATAATTTTTCGATAAAAGATAAAATCACGATATTTATTAGCAGTGCTAATGAGGTAGATTTTAACCAATCTTGCTTAAATAATTTTGCCAAAGCGTTTGTCGTGATGCAGTTTACAGCAACGTAAAGATCAAAAGCTTTTACCAAAAAATCATAAACACTTTTTTTCACACCTGACTTGCTTACGATAATAAATTCATTTTTGTCCTTTGTCATACAAAGCCCGAAGTTGGATTAAGAGCAAATTGCTCAACTAGTGGTAGTAGATCCGCGCAAATAGCCTGTCAAAACAAAGCTGACAATTTGTCTGTTTTAAAAAATAACGCTCTGATAGAGATTTGATTTCACGCCACATCCCCACAAAAAAAACACGGAGGGTCAAATGCGTAGAATAAAATCATCAATTCTGTCACTAGTTTTGGTTGTAACACTTTCATCGCAGCTACTTTCTTGCGGTTACATTTTACGTCCCGAAAGACGCGGACAGCAATCTGGCAAACTTGATTTGGCCATTGTCGGACTTGATTCAATCGGGTTAATATTCTTCCTCGTACCAGGCATCATAGCCTTCGGCGTCGATATCTACAGCGGCACGATTTACATGCAAAATAAGCACGCATCACTTGAATGGCAGAAAATCAAAAATGCCAAAATTGATCCAAAAAATATCAACGAAAAAACCATCGCTGCCGCAATCAAAAAAAGCAGCGGCATCACAATAAATTTTAAAGATCCGCGCTTAAAAATTTATCGTGATAAAAATTTAGCGTTGGAATTGGCGAGAAAATAAGAAGTCGCAAAGCCTCACACCTTCATTCATAAAAATTTTTAGAAAAATGTTTTCCCAACTACTCAAACGCCAGCCCGATTGCAACAAAGGAAATTTCGGTCACGTCTTAATTATCGGCGGCGATTTTGGCATGGGTGGCGCCGTAATCATGGCGGCTGAAGCGGCCTATCGCGCTGGTGCAGGCAAGGTAACAGTGTCTTCGCCCCCGAAGAACTTCGCGGCACTGGCGCGGCCGGAAAATTAATGGAAGAAATCGCCCAGCTAGCCAAAAAAAATAATCTAAAAATCAACCCAATCTGCTGATACGCCGCGGTGTGGTTGCGCAAACACAAAGAGTATCACGACTTGGTGGCTTAAGACGAGGCAATCTCTTTTTGTTTAAATCTCTCAAGAAAAAAGGGGTCAGATCTCTACACCCGACACTGAAATAGTTAAGTGTCGGGTGTCGGGATTTGACCTTTTTTTTCTTTATAACAACTTCCCAATATCATACACAGCATACTATCTTTTTGTACTTCATAAATCTCCCACCTATCAAAGATTTAGCCACATCGCCTTCTGCATGTTATCTCCTCAACTTTATCACTTATCCTTATGTTAAAATTTTTACTTCTTGCGATGCTGTCACTTTCACTAACTTCTACTTTGGCTCACGCCAACGCCTCAGGATCACATAGAGTTCCTCACACTGGAAAATGGAGACCGTAGAAAACAGATAAATAAAATA
>CAIUFU010000082.1 GCA_903898475.1 uncultured Alphaproteobacteria bacterium
AACATTTTTGTAAAATTTTTGCTCATTTTATTTTAAGTTTTCGTTGGTTAATCAAAAGTTTCTAATCTCAAACCCTCTTCCAAATTGTCTCACTTTTTGCAACATCTTCCAGAAGAATTCCTTTTGCAAGAATATTTTGCCTGATCTCATCGGCTAGTTGAAAATTTTTATCCTGTTTTGCTTTTAGGCGCAGAGCAATTTGTTCATTGATTTCAGTGAGATCTACGTCGCTTACAACCTCTTGCCCTTTAAAAAACCTTTCATCGATTAGGCCTAGAAAATCAAGGGTTGCGGCAAATTCATTTTTTAAATTTTCATCATTTGTTGCTTTGATTTCTTTTGCCATTTCGTGAAGCGTGGCAATCACTTTTGAGATGTTTAAATCATCAGCTAAATCTGCTAAAATTTTTTCAGACAATTTACCCTTGGTTGAAGCGCCAATTTCAATAACCGAGTAAAATTTTTCCAAAGATTTTTGCGCGTCATCCAAAGCTTTTTGGTTAAAATCAAACGGCTTGCGATAATGAGTTGAAAGCAAAAGGTAGCGAATCACTACGCCCGAAACGCCTTTATCTAAAAGATCGCGCACCGTGATAAAATTTTTCAGCGACTTGCTCATCTTCTCGCCATCCACGGTTAAAAACCCGTTGTGGATCCAAAAATGGGCGTAATGCGAGTTAGGGTTAGCGCAGCGACTTTGGGCAATTTCGTTTTCGTGATGCGGAAATTGCAAATCGGCGCCGCCGCCGTGAATGTCAAAATCAGCGCCCAAATATTTTGAACTCATCGCTGAACATTCAATGTGCCATCCAGGGCGACCTTTGCCCCACGGGCTTTTAAAAACGCTGGAAGCATCATCTTCGGTGTCAGCTGGTTTCCACAAAACGAAATCGAGAGGGTTTCTTTTGTAAGTGGCAATTTCAACGCGTGAGCCGGCGATCATTTCATCCAAATGGCGATTCGAAAGCTCGCCATAGTTTTTGTAAGATTCGACATCAAACAAAACGTGACCTTCTGAAACGTAAGCATTTTTATTTTTGATTAGCTGCTCAATCATCACAATCATCTCAGCAATGTGAGTGGTAGCGCGCGGCTCGTGAGTTGGACGCAAAACGTTTAGTGCACCAATGTCAGCGTAGAAAAAATCAGTGATCTTTGCGGTGAGTTCTTGGATGGAAATTTTTTGCTCTTTGGCGGCAGCGTTAATTTTATCGTCAACGTCGGTGATGTTACGAACGTAGGTGACTTGAGGAAACACTTGGGAGAACAAGCGAAAGAATAAATCGTAAACCACAACTGAGCGGGCGTTGCCTAAGTGCGGACGATCGTAAACCGTTGGCCCGCAAACATACATTTTTAAATGATTAGGATCGATCAACTTAAGCGCTTCTTCTTTGCGAGTTAGCGTGTTGAAGAGTTTGATTTGGAGAGTCATGGCAAGAAATGTTAGATTTTTTAGTAATTTTTTCATAGGTCCCTGAGCAAAGCGCGAGCGTCGTCGAAGGGCCGTAACCTCGAGCTACC
>CAIUFU010000083.1 GCA_903898475.1 uncultured Alphaproteobacteria bacterium
CATATTCATCGAGAAATAACACAGTAGAATCAAACAGCCCAAAAATATCTAAAACCAAAGCTGGCATTAAGAAAAATCCGGCAAGATTGGCAACGAAAGTATTGTTGGAAGAGATGCGTAAAAAGCGCAAAAATGAGAAAAGCGCGATCAGTTTAAAGGTGGTGGCAAAGACAATCGTCTCTTTGAAAAACTCCGAATAAATTGAAAGTCCCAGCCCCAAAAAAATCACCGCAAAGCTTGGATAAAGCAACGGAATCACGTAGCGTGTAACTAGACGATTTAGCGCGATATTTTTTTTCAGGGTCGAGGCAATAATTGCCGGTAGCAAAAATTTGCGACTGATTTTGTAAAATAAATAAGAGACGAGAAAGCAACCAATCAAAGCCAGCGACTGCCAGTAGAAGCTTGAGCTGGCAATGGTTTTTTCAATGACATCGAGAATTTTATTGTAGTCGATTGTGTCTTTCATTGTTGATTTTGATTGTTTGCTTAAGCGACTTATCTCCTATTCACCTTGCCCTGAAGTATATCCGCATTTTCCGTTAAACAGATAAAGCCCTTCATATTTGACGAAATCAAATTTTTTCTCATTCAAAACTCCCAGCATGTCGATGATGTTTTGATGCGAGATTGTTTTGCTGGCGTCAATTATTTCATTGCTCGATTTTCCGGTAATGCCTTTGCCGATGAAACGCAAAACTGTCAGACCTTTATTGTAATTTGGCATCATGTGCTGATCGCTCAAAGGCCACAGCAACAAGCCTTTGGCGCTAATCATTTTCACTTCAAGCTCAGAGCTTTCCATGGTTTTAAGAAGTGCCAAAAGATCAGAGAATTCCTGCTGCCAATCGATGAATAAATCAAAACCAATCAGAGATTTTACTTCAGGAACGTAAGCAGATTCTTCTGAACTAATCGCAGTTTTTTTGGTGGCGTTAGCGAAATTTGCCACTTTCAACATCGCAGGTTTTTGGCCCAAATTTGCAATCACAGCTTGGGTGAATTCTTTGGTTCCAACTTTCTTTTTGCTGGTTGCAGCGCTGTATACATCTGGAGTGTGCAAACCGTCTTCAATGGTTTTGTAAAGGGCGTTACGAATTTTATTAGCAACTTCACTTTGACCCAAATGCACCAACATCATCACTGCAGCGTGAATCAAACCAGTTGGATTAGCCATGTCTTTTCCAGCAATGTCTGGCGCTGATCCGTGGATTGCTTCAAACATGGCGTAATCTTTTCCGATATTAGCCGAACCTGCCAAACCTACAGAACCAGAGGTTTCAGCAACTACGTCCGAAATAATATCGCCGTAAAGATTCATCGTCACCACCACGTCGAAAATTTCTGGCTTAGCAGCAAGGCGCGCCGTTCCTATGTCGATGATGTAATGGTCGTTTTCAATTTGCGGATATTCCAAAGCGATTTCGTTAAAAACTTTATGAAAAAGACCATCAGTCATTTTCATAATATTGTCTTTCGAAAAACAGCTAACCTTCTTGCGACCGTTAGCAACAGCGTATTCAAAGGCGTAGCGAATAATTTTTTCGCAGCCCAAACGCGTCACCAATTTCAAACATTGGTAAGTTTGGTCGGTTTGGCGATGTTCAATTCCGGCGTAAAGATCTTCTTCATTTTCACGCACAATCACCACATCCATTTTTGGAAATTGCGTGGTAATAAAAGGGTGAAACGCAGCAATCGGGCGCACGTTAGCAAATAGCCCCAACTTTTTACGCAAAGTTACATTCA
>CAIUFU010000084.1 GCA_903898475.1 uncultured Alphaproteobacteria bacterium
GCTCAATTCGACTTTGATTTGAGTGACAATTTTTTCGACTTTTTTCAGTCTTTCTGCCAAAGAACTTTTGATCGCTGGATCAAATTTAGTTTCAAATAAAGCGATTAATAACTCTGTTAATTCGCTATATTTTGCAAAAACTTCCGCAATGTGAGATTGGCTGTAACGGAAACCAGTTTGGTAAAGATATTTGACGTAAGCGCGCAGCATATAAACCTGCTTCCACTGTAAATCAGCGGTTACAACTAGTTTGTTCAAGAAACCCACTTGCATCACATCTTGCCAAATTAGCGAAACTGTAGTTTCAAAATTTGCCTTAACTTTTTCAGAGAATTTATGACCCTGTTTGCTCAAGTTTAAGTGGAAATAATGAATCCAAACTTTTTGTTTTGATCGGTTTTTGCCATCTTCATCAATACTGACAACGTAGGTGTGCTCTTGAATTACGTTGAAGCCAAAACTTTCAAGAATTGGCATGATTGTTGAGAGAATTAACTCTTTTTCCGGAGAATAAATTTTAAGCTCAGTAACGTCCGCAGCCAATAAATCAGATGATTTGTAAAGATCGAATAAAGCTGATTGCGACTTCAAGCAATCTTCAATGCGCGAAATGTCAATTGCGGCGCGTTTCGGATCAAAACGATTAATGTAACTAACCGAGAAAGAGTTTTTATATTTTGCAAAAAGCGAAAGTTGTTTTTCTTCACCAAATTTTTCTACAACCGCTTCAGCTAAATCATCACTCCAAACTTTGGTCATTTTGGTGATTTCTTTTTCAACGGTTAAATCATCAATCGCCGGAATGCCTTTATTGGTGCGCACAATTACGTGAAATCTGATCAAGTTAGAATCGGTAATTTGCACGAAAGAATCGGCGATTTCGCCTTTGTAAATCTCAACTAAATAATCTTTGATTTTGTCACGCAATTCAGAATTGCTGCGATCGCGTGGCGTGAAAATTAAGCAGCTAACAAAACGGTTAAATTTGTCTTTGCGAGCAAAAAAGCGCACTTGTGAACGTCCGCAAATTGCCACAATTCCGGTAGCATTTTTAAGTAAATCTTGAGCGCTAATTTGGAATAATTCATCACGCGGATAACCTTCTAAAACCGAAACCAAATCTTTATAGTTATGACTGCCTTTGATGTAAGCCGAATCTTCGATTACTTTGGCGATTTTACCACGAACCAATGGAATTGAACTGATACTTTCGTGGTAAGTTGAAGAGGTGAATAGACCGACAAATCTGAATTCTCCGGTAACTTTTCCGTCAGCAGAAATTTTTTGCACGCGAACTCTTTCGGCGTTAGCAATTCTGTGAATTCTTGATCGGTAACGTGATTTCAAAACTTCGATTACGTAAGGATTAGCGATTGAATCACCAACTTCTTCAAAAGATGAGTTTAAAACTTCTGGTCTGAATTCATCATATTCTGAACGGAAAATTCCAAGTCCGGCCTTGGTTTCTTCTAAACGATATTCGCCTTTTTTAACTTCTTTAATATCGAATTCTTTAGCGCCCAAAAGGATGAAATTGCCGCCACCAATCCAAGAAATAAATTCTTTAATTTCGACAGTTTCTTGGCTGATTTTTTTGGCATTATCAATTTGATTTGAGGCTTTCTTTGTAAGCTCGATCATGTCTTGCCAATCTTCAACAACTAGACCAACAGTTTTTAAAATTTTTCCAATATTTTCGCTGAGCATTTTCATGTCAGATTCGGCAGTAACTTTGCTTAAATGAAGCTGAATTACCGATTCTTGTTTAGAGTTTTTTTCGAGAGAAATTTTTTCTAATTTGCCACTAGAATCACGCACCACTGAATAAATTGGGTGAATGATATTTTTGATTTTGATGCCAAGTTTGTCTAGGTAAGAAACTGTTGAATCAACCAAGAAAGGCATGTCGTCATTGATGATTTCAACAAATGTATGCTGCGATTCAAAACCATCTTGTTTGATGGTTGGA
>CAIUFU010000085.1 GCA_903898475.1 uncultured Alphaproteobacteria bacterium
CTTTCTTGGATCAAAGAAAGCGGCGGCATTGAAGCGATGTATAACCGCGTAAATATTAACTTCGCGGCAGTTTCAGATTTCTTAAAAAATTCCGAAAATTTTGAGAATCTTTGCGCTGATGAAAAATTTCAGTCACGCACTTCAGTATGTTTTAGACCTTCGCAAAGTTGGTTCAAAGATTTACCCGACGCCGAACAAAGAAAATTCATCGACAAAATCGCAGCAATTTTACAATCCGAAAAAGTAGCCTTCGACATCAAAGGCTACAACACGGCCCCCGCGTCACTGCGCATCTGGTGCGGCTTAACAGTTGAAAGCAGCGACGTCAAAATTCTATGCGAGTGGTTTGAATATGCTTACCAACTGGCACGCGCATGAAAAATAAATGCGCCATTTTTGACTTTGATTCAACACTAGTTTCAATCGAAACGCTTGATTTTCTGATCGCAAAAACCAGCAAAGATCAAAAAGAAGAAATCGAAAAAATCACCCAAGCTGCGATGGGCGGCAAGATGACTTTTGCTGATTCGCTACGCCTGCGCTTTGCTGACATCAAACTTACAAAATCTGAAATTGAAGAGCTCAAATCTGAAATTTGCACATACATTACGGATGGTTTTGCTGACGGATTAAATCAGTTAAAATCTGATTTTGATTTCTACATTATTTCCGGCGGCTTCCTTGAAATTATTTATCCAGCAGCTGACGCGCTTGGCATCTTGCGCCAGAATTGCTTTGCCAATAATTTTGTTTTTGACGGCGAAAAAGTTGTTGGTTTTGAAGAGCAAAACATCTTGGCGCAAAATGGCGGCAAACCAAAAATTGTGGCGCAAATTTTAGCAAAAAAATCTTACGACAAAATTTTCATGGTGGGCGATGGATACACTGATTTAGAGGTGGCAAAGGCCAATCCAAAAGTAACTTTCTGCGGCTTTGGAAAGCATGCGGCGCGCCCAGCGGTGATCAAAGAAGCGGAAAATTTCTTCTACAGCACCAACGATTTAATCTCTTTTTTAGCTCGATGAATTTAAACCAAGTTTTTCTTTCAGCGCTCAAAAACAGCGCCTTTGCTGGAGATATCGCCACGCAAAAATCAGTTTCGGTAGTTTACGCAACCGACAATAGCATCTACGAAATTGAGCCCGACGGCGTGATTTTTCCGCGCAGCCAAAATGATGTTGAGCTGATTTTCAAACTGCTAAATCAGAAAAAATTTCACCAAATAAAAATCACCGCCAGAGGTGGCGGCACCAGCACCAACGGCCAGTCAATCAATCACGGTTTGATTCTTGATTATTCGCGCCACATGAATCGCATCATTAAAATTGATGCAGAAAATCTCTGCGCTGAAGTTGAACCGGGTGTGATTTTGGATGTGCTAAATTCTGAACTCGAAAAATTTAATCTTTATTTCCCGCCCAATATTTCGCCAAGCAATCGCGCCACAATTGGCGGCATGGTAAATACTGATGCTTGCGGCAAAGGCTCCTGCACTCACGGCAGAACTTCTGACAATATTTTAGATTTGTCGCTGCATGTTTTGGGTGAAGAAAATGTCATTTCAAGCAAAGTTGGTTCGCAAAATTTAAATAAAAACTTAAGCGAGATTTTGGCGCGTGCTCGCAACCTCTATTCTTCAAAGCATCTAGCGCGCACCACCACTGGCTACAATATCGAGAAGTCTTTTGCTGATGAAAATCTTGATTTGAATTATTTGATTTCTGGCTCCGAAGGCACGCTGGCTTTGGTTAGCAAAATTACCGTGAAGTTAAAAAAACTGCCGGCAAAAAAACGGGTGCTTTTGCTGCGTTATCAAAATTTTGATGCTGCCCTAAAAGATGCGCAAAATGTCATCGCGCTAAATCCTTCAGCGATTGAAACCATTGATGAAAATGTTATTCGCTTGGCTAGACGCGACATTATCTGGCAAGATGTTGGGCATTTGGTTGGCGACGGCCACGACACTTCAATTAATATTTTAGAATTTGCCTACGACAATTTATCTGAATTTGAAAAGCATGAAGAAGAGCTAAAACAGAGCCTTTCCAAGGAAAATTATCTCTTTGAAAATCACTTCATCATCAACGACAAAAGCGAAATCGCCAATATTTGGAATCTGCGCAAACAAGGCGTTGGCTTGCTTGGCGCCATGAAAGGCAAAAAACGCCCGATTCCTTTTGTTGAAGACACCATCGTGCCCCCTCAAGAGCTCGCCTCTTACATTTCATCTTTTCGCGAAATCTTAAAAAAATACGGCGTCACTTACGGCATGTTTGGTCACGTTGATGCGGGCTGTTTGCACGTGCGCCCTGCTCTGAACATGCGTCAAGAAAATGACCGCGACTTAATCCGCAAAATTTCTGACGAAGTTTGCGAGCTGCTTTTAAAACATCAGGGCATCATTTGGGGCGAACATGGCAAAGGCTTTAGAGGCGAATATAGCGAGAAGTTTTTGGGCGCTGAAGTGGTACAAATTTTCAAAGAAATCAAAAAAACTTTTGACCCGCATGATCAACTAAATTGCGGCAAAATTGCCAGCAGCAAGCAAACAATTACCGAGCTCGATCAAGTGATGATGCGCGGCGAATTTGACGAAAATATTGCGCCCCAAATTCACGATGAGTTTGAAAATATCTTAAGCTGCAACGGCAATGCTTTGTGCTTCAATTTGGATAAATCTTTGGCGATGTGTCCGTCTTACAAAGCGACCAATGACCGCCGCTTCTCGCCCAAAGGACGCGCCATGCTTTTTAAAGAATGGGTGCGGCAAAATTCTGATTTTCCTTCGATTAGAAAAAATATTTCTGGAGAATTTTTTAAGAATTTTTCGACAAAAATTTCGAACTTTTTTAGCAAAAATTTTGACTCAGAAATTTACGAATCTTTTTCAAAATGCTTGGGCTGCAAGGCATGCAATACTCAATGCCCAATTAAGGTTAGTATTCCTGACGCTAAGGCTTATTTTCTGTCACTTTATTTCACCAAAAATTTCCGCAAAGCCCAAGATTATTTGATCGGAAATATTGAAAAATTATTGCTAATTTTTGGCAGATTTCCCCGCGCTTTTAATTTTGTGACGCAAAAACGCGTAAGCAAATTTCTAGCCCGCAAAATTTTTGGCGTGACTGATATTTTGCCGATTTCGTCTGCTTGGTGCACTTCAAACAACAATAAAAGCGGCGCTAAAATTTACATTTTACGCGATGCTTACAGCAATTATTTTCACGGCACTGAATTACAAACTGCTTTTGAACTTTTGACTAAACTTGGTTTTAACGTAGAATTTACCAAAGTTTTCGAAAACGGCAAAGCCTTGCACGCCAAGGGTTTTTTGAATCAATTTAGAAAAGTTGTCGCAAAAAATATTTCTTATTTAAGCAGTTTAAAC
>CAIUFU010000086.1 GCA_903898475.1 uncultured Alphaproteobacteria bacterium
AATGTGGCACGCACCCAGATAAAGCAAAAAAGTAAAAAGAAAATTTTTGCCATGAGCCAGATTGGTGCTGGAATAAAGCTTAAACATTCAAAAGGTGGCAACCAGCCGCCGAGGAAAAGGATTGAGGCAAATGCCGAAATTAAAATCATATTGGCATATTCGCCAAGGAAAAACATTGAGAAAGGCATTGAGCTGTACTCAACGTTGTAGCCGGCAACTAGCTCAGATTCTGCTTCGGGAAGATCAAACGGTAAGCGGTTAGTTTCGGCTAAGGCTGAAATGAAAAACAAAATAAACATTGGAAAATGCGCTAAAACGTACCAGTGATTTTTTTGCGCTAAAACAATTTCGCTAAGGTTTAGCGAGCCGCAAGAAAGCACTACGGAAATGATGATTAGACCAATTGAAACTTCGTAAGAAATCATTTGTGCTGAAGAGCGAATTGCACCCAAAAATGCATATTTCGAATTACTGGCCCAGCCAGCAATGATAATGCCGTAAACCCCAAGGGACGAGGTAGCAAGCAAGTAAGTAACGCCAATATTGATGTTAGCAATTTTGAAAGTTTCAGAAAAAGGAACCACTGCCCAACCGATTAATGCCAAAACGAAAGTGATGATTGGAGCCAATAAGAATAAGGCTTTGTTCGATTGATCGGGGATGATTACTTCTTTTAACATCAGCTTCAAACCATCTGCTAAAGGTTGCAACAAACCAAAAGGTCCAACCACGTTGGGGCCTTTGCGCAACTGCATAGCGCCAATTACTTTGCGTTCCATCAAAGTCAAATAAGCAACCGCACCAAGCAAAGGCAAGGCAACTAGCAAAATGTAACCCAAAGTTGGCAAGACCAAGGTTAGAAGCAGCTCAAGAAGCTGAGTAAAAATTTGTTCCATGATTGTTGGGAAGAGATGTTTGAAATCTTTGTAAAGAAGCGCGGCAATTTATTTAGCGAATTGCCAATGTCAATTTGGCTGATTGATCTTTTTTGCGCTAAATTATTTTTCGAGGCGATGCAGTAAAAAACCAAAGCAGGCTGAGATGCCAACGATTTGAGTAATCAAAGTTAGGGAAGAGTAAAACACCTCGCGCCAAAATTCTTTTTTATCATATCCAACCCAGATTTTGTAAGGGTATTTCGAATCCATTCTTTTTTCGTAAACATAATTTTTACCATCAAGCGACTGCGGCATGCGGTTAAAAACTTTGCCAAAATTTTCCTCAGAAGACCCCAAGGTTAATTGGTCATTTCTTTGGTCGATTACTAGAAAGCTAACATTTTCAGAAAGGATCGGTTCGATAATACTGACTAATTTTTTAACATCGATGCCAACTGTCACCGCTCCAACGCGTTTGCGATCTTTGGTTTCAATTTGTACGCCGGCTGGAATTACATAAATTTCGCTAGGAATTCCAATAACGCTGCTGGAGAAAATAATTTTCCACGGCTCGTTACCGTGGTTTAAATAATTTCTTTCAAGCGCAATTTTTGGCGGATTTTTTCTGACACCAAGCATGGTAGTTACAACTTGGAAGCCATCGATATTGACAAAGTCAAAAAGACTCCAAGAGAAAATATTATTGTAGCCGTTAATATTAGGAGTTTCGGTGAAAATTTTTAGAATGGCTTTGGGTTCAAGATTGGGCGTGGTTTCGATAATTTTTTTGCCAAGTGAAGCCAAAATTTTTTCAGTTTGGTTAAAATTAATGGATAAAATTTCTTGGATTTTTTCGGCATCTTTTTTGGCAGCACTTTCTTTGTGGTTTAGCAGAGTAATGTATTTTACCACGAATGATAAAAATATAATTGCTGTAATGACGAGTGCGCCAACCTTGAAATTGTGGCTTAGCATAAATTTAAAGTGGAAAAAAACTGGGTTAATTGAACCAGTTAGAATCACTTGCAAATTCTAGTTGTAAAAGTTTGTAGGCAGAAAGAACGCAAGAGAATTTTAATGTGTCAAAAGCAACAGGGTGCCACCAATCAAAGCAGTGATAATTCCGCAGATTAAATCATCAAACATCACGCCGAAACCACTTTTAAAATTGCGGTCGCAATAGCCGATGAAGGAAGGTTTTTTGATGTCGAAAAAGCGGAAAGAGGCGAAGCAGAAAATCAAATGCGCAATTATTAAAAGTGGTTGCGAGAAGTAAGTTTGGTAAAGCAGAGAAAAGGTGATTTGTAGCGCCACGATTTGCCCAACAGTTTCATCGAGCACAATAGTTTGGTGATCGATTTGTCCAAATTGTTTGGCGTAAATTGGTGAGGCGATGCAGCCGTAAACGAAAGCGGTGATTAGAAAAATTCCCCAAAAAATATTTTGAGCAACTAGCGAGATTTGCTGGTTGAAAAAGCAAGTGGTGAGAAAAAACCAGAAGAGCAGGGAGGTGAAGCTGCCCACGGTTCCAGGTGCTTTTTTTGCTTTGCCGGAGTAGAAAAAAGTGAGGAAGAGTTCGTGAAGTTTTAGCATGATTTTTAGAATTTTTTTAGAATCTCGAGGTAAGTTTCTTGTAACTCTTCAATTTCTGAAACCTCAGCAAATTCATCAATTTTGTGCGCGGTTTTATTGACCAAACCAATTTCCACAACTTCAGCGTAATCCTTGATGAATCTGGCGTCAGACGTTCCACCTGTTGTGCTTAAAACCGGTTTTTTACCGCAAATTTTTTCAACCGCTTCAACCACAATCCCAGCTAAAAATTTCGGATCGCTCAAAAAACTCTCACCACTGGTGCGATTGGTCAATTCATATTTGGCGCCAAATCCCACGGTTTTTTCGCAAGCATATTTCACCAAATCAATAATTGACTGTGAAGTGTGTAAATCGTTGAAACGCACGTTAAACGCTGCTTCCGCCTCATTTGGAATGACATTGCCGCCCAAATTTTGCGAAGAAATCGAAGTGATTTCTAAGTTGCTTGCGTCAAAAAATTTGGTGCCTGTGTCAAGTTTGTGATCTTTCAAAATTTTCAAAAGACTAATCAAAATCGTAATCGGATTTAGCGCAATGTCAGGGTAGGCGACATGTCCCTGTTTGCCGATTACTTTCACTTTGAAGCCAATCGAGCCGCGGCGTCCTACTTTAATCATTTCGCCAAATTTTTCAGGATTGGTCGGTTCTCCAACCAAACAATGCGAAATTTTTTTGCCGCTTTTTTCCATCCATTCCAAAACTTTTTTGGTGCCGTTAACGCCGTCTGCTTCTTCGTCATTGGTGATTAAAAAACCAATTCCGAAATCTGGATTTGCGTGAGTTAAAAATTCTTCTGCTGCCGAAACGAAACAGGCAATTGCACATTTCATGTCAACCGCGCCACGTCCAAAAAGTTTTCCGTCAATTACTGTAGCGGCAAATGGGTCGTGGCTCCACGAGTCTTTGTTGCCTTCGTTAACCACGTCGGTGTGACCGGCAAAATACAAAACTCTGTCTGAATTTTTCGGATTAAAAACCGCGTGTAAATTATTCACCTTGTAAGAATCAGAGCCTTCGTACTCTAAAAAATCGCAAGCAAAGCCTAAGTTTTTTAGGTAATTGCCAAGAAATTCAATCACTTCAAAATTCACGCCACTGTAAGACGGAATCTGAATTAACTTTTGTGAAAGTGTGAGGGCGTT
This sequence comes from uncultured Alphaproteobacteria bacterium, assembly GCA_903898475.1. Classification (GTDB taxonomy): domain Bacteria; phylum Pseudomonadota; class Alphaproteobacteria; order Rickettsiales; family UBA1997; genus UBA2645. Next base: position 3,617 of record CAIUFU010000086.1, read on the forward strand.
AAGTTTCATCGTTGAAATTTTTTGCTTAAGGAAAGAGAGTGAAAAAAATTTTTAATCCTACCTCTACCTTAAATCAATTAAACAATGTTAGACATTAAATGGATCCGCGAGAATCCAGAAAAATTCGACGCGGCAATGGCAGCGCGCGCCAATGAAACAAAAGCTTTACCATTAATAAAAATGTATGAAGCGCAGAATAGAATTATAACTCAGCAACAAGTACAGCAGAGTCTAAAAAATACTAATTCTAGCAATATTGCTAAAGCAAAGAAAAATGGTGAAGATGATAGCGCTCTTAGGTTAGAATCGAAAAGAATTGATGAGGAAAAGAAAAAATTAGATAATGAGATGTATGAAGTTTTGGGAGATCGCCTAGATCGCTTAAGTGACGCTTTGTTGATAATTCCAAACCTCCCACATGATTCTATACCAGTTGGAAAAGATGAAAATGACAATGTTGAAATCGAAAAATTTGGCTCTCCAAAAAACTTTTCTTTCACACCAAAAGCTCACGACGAGCTTGGTGAAAATTTAAAAATGCTCGACTTCGACCAATCAGCTTTGATGTCAGGTGCGCGTTTTTCAACCTTGTCTGGAGGCTTGGCTCGCATGGAGCGCGCGCTTTCTAATTTTATGTTGGATGTGGCGCTTGAAAATAATTACACCGAAGTTTCACCACCAAATTTGGTGAAATCTGGAGCAATGATGTTTTCTGGACAATTGCCAAAATTTTCAGAAGAGGCTTTTTCAACGTCGGATGGCTACTGGTTAATTCCAACGGCAGAAGTTTCTTTGGTTAATTTAGTTGCCAAAAAAACTTTACAAGAAAGTGAATTGCCAATTCGTTTTACGGCTTACACACCGTGCTTTCGCCGCGAAGCGGGATCTGCCGGAAAAGACACAAAAGGCTTGATTCGTCAGCACCAATTTAAAAAAGTAGAATTGGTTTCAATCACAAGGCCTGAAGCATCTGACGCGGAACATGAAAGAATGACCAATGTTTCATGCGAGATCTTACGCCGCTTAGAATTGCCTTTCCGCAAGATTTTACTTTGCACAGGCGACATGGGATTTTGTGCGCAGAAAACTTACGATTTGGAAGTTTGGTTGCCAAGTCAGGCGAAATATCGCGAGATTTCTAGCTGCTCAAATTGTGGCGATTTTCAAGCCAGACGCGGCGCGATTAAGTTTAAAAACAAAGACGGCAAAAGTAATTTTGTACATACTTTAAATGGCTCAGCTTTGGCGGTTGGAAGAACTCTGGTTGCGATTTTAGAAAATTATCAAAATGAAGATGGCTCAATTACTGTGCCGGAAGTTTTAGTTGGTTACATGGGTGGGGTTAGGGTTATTTCTTAACCCAAACTCCGCTGTCACCCTGAGCCTGTCGAAGGGTGACTAAGAACCCCGTCCTAAGTCTTTCTTACCGAACAAGCAACAACCTCACAAACGCCAATTCAATCATTGCGAAAGAGGTGGAG
>CAIUFU010000087.1 GCA_903898475.1 uncultured Alphaproteobacteria bacterium
CCAAAAATTCTCATCGCGGATGAGCCGACAACAGCTCTTGATGTGGCGGTTCAAAATGAAATTCTACATCTGATTTTACGTTTAAAAAATGAGTTAGGTTTGGCGGTTTTATTTATCACTCACAATCTACGTGTGGTGAAAAAAATTGCTGATGAGGTGATAGTTTTAAACGCTGGAAAAATTGTTGAATTGGGGGACGCAAAAAAAGTTTTTGCAGCACCAAAAAATTCTTACACAAAGTTGTTAATTGATGCGGCTGTAGTGCAAAATGACCAAATCAAAAAACCACAAAGCGCAGAAGTTTTATCGGTAAAAAACCTTTCAGTAACTCACCAAATCAAAAAATCTTTTTTCAGAAAAGAAAATTTCTATGCTAATTCTGATTTAAATTTTTCGCTGCAATCGGGCCATAATTTAGGAATTATTGGTGAAAGCGGTTCAGGAAAATCAACCCTCGCGCTCGCCTTACTAAACTTAATTCCACATTTAGGTGAGATAAATTTTTTCGATAAAAAATCTTGGCAAAAAAATAATTTTGAACTGCGTCGCGACATTCAGATTATTTTTCAAGATCCATTCTCCAGCCTTAATCCGCGAATGTTGGTGGGTGACATCATTGAAGAAGCTTTAATAATTCACAAAATTGAAAATTCGAAAGAGGCGCGTCAGCAAAGAGTTGACGCCATTTTGCAAAAGTTAAAATTTACACCAGAAATCAAAAATCGTTACCCTCACGAACTTTCTGGCGGGCAGCGCCAGCGCGTAGCAATTGCGCGTGCTTTAATTTTAAATCCAAGAATTCTGGTGCTGGATGAGCCGACCTCCGCCCTTGATTTGCTTACTCAAAACGAGATTTTGAAATTGCTTGCTGAAATCCAACTGGACCAAAAAATTTCTTATATTTTAATTTCTCACGATTTGGAAGTGGTTGCCCAAATTGCCGATAGAATCATGGTTTTAAAGGCTGGACAAATTGTGGAAATGGCGGAAAAATCACAAATTATTAACTCGCCAAAAGAGTCTTACACCAAAACTCTCGTCTCTCATTTTAAAAATTAATTTATGAAAAAACCGGAATTACTCCTTCCTGCCGGAACGCTCGATCGTTTGAAAACCGCAATTCTTTATGGTGCGGATGCGGTTTATTGCGGAACGCCTGACATGTCGCTTCGAGTCAAGTCGGGCTTTAGTTTGGAAGATGTTGTTGAAGGCATTGAATTTGCTCATGCTTACGGCAAAAAAGTTTATCTCACGCTCAATCTTTTTTCTCACAATAAAGACATCGAGAAACTTCCTGAATTTATCGACACTGTAAAAAAAGTTAAACCCGATGGCTTGATTGTGTCTGACCCTGGAGTTTTTCAATTTGTCAAAGAACGCGCGCCAGAGTTGGAGTTGCACATTTCAACTCAAGCCAATGTTTGCTCGTGGCTGACGGTTGATTTCTGGGAAAAACAAGGTGCCAGTTTGGTTGTGATGGCGCGTGAAGTGAGCTTTGAAGAGCTTGCGGTTATTCGCCAAAAATGCCCAAATATCAAAATCGAAACTTTCATCCACGGCTCACTTTGTATGACATATTCGGGGCGATGCCTGCTTTCGAATTTTTTAGCAGAGCGCGGCGCCAATCAGGGCAGCTGTGCGCATTCATGCCGCTGGGGTTACAAATTAAAAATTAAACTCAAAGACAACACCGAACACGAAATTGAAATTAATGAAACCAACAAAGAAATGTTTGATTTCTTTTTGGAAGAAGAAGTGCGTCCGGGCCAGTTATTGCCTTTTGAAGAAGACGTTCACGGTTCTTACATTTTGAACTCAAAAGATTTGTGTTTGCTGCCGAAACTCGATGAATACATCAAAATGGGTCTCGATTCTTTCAAGGTTGAGGGACGCAATAAAACCGAGTTTTACGCAGGATCCGTTGCCCGCGTTTACCGCGCCGCCATTGATGATTACATGGCGAGTCCTCAAACTTGGAGTGCTGACGATTACATGGATGAAATAAATTCTGTGGCAAATCGTGGCTACACTTTAGCCTTTCACGACGGCCGCCTGACTAACTTGGCGCATGATTATGAAAGCACAGGTTCGACAAGTTTTTACGAATATGCCGCGCGAGTTGTTGAATGGGTGGGCGATGATTTAATCGTTGAAGGTAAGAACCGCATGGATGCGGGTGATGTGTTGGAATTTTTGTCGCCTTACATGCGCGAACCAATTTTGCTTCGAATTTACGAGTTCAAAAAAATCAAATTGAACGCGGAAGGTAAATATGTTGAGCATGAAATTTCAGATAAATTGCACGCCGGTCAAAGGCCGCTATTTAAGATTCCAGCCGCTGATTTTCATTTGTTTGACAAAGAAAAAATCAAAGAACTTTTGCCAACTCTTTCGTTAATTCGTAAAGAAAAAAGCAACGTCGAAAGCGAAAAACTAAAAGTAGAATCACGCCAACTTTCGCACCAATTAGAAGCCGGCGATGTGCGTGAAGAAAAATACGAAAATAAACGCAAAAAATATTTTGCAGCTTTGGAAGTTGGTGACGAACAAACCTCACCAAGAACCCCAAGAATCGGCAAAGACGGCTGCTGCGGCAAAGGCTGCAACGGCTGCTTAATGTTTTGGCATGATGATAAATATGCAAAAGCGCGTGAGATTTTGAAGACGAAGAAAATGGGGGAATTACTGTAATGAAAAAAAATTTAGTAATCGCAATTGATGGACCTTCGGCTTCCGGAAAAGGTACGCTGGCAAAAAAAATTGCGGCGCATTTTGGGCTGCCTTATCTTAATACCGGTGCGCTTTATCGCCTTGTCGCGTGGCGGGTGATGGAGCAAAAAATTGAGCCAAGTGAATTTGAAAAACATATTGGCGAGTTGGTGAAAAATATTTCGGAAAGTGATCTTGAGCCAGAAGAATTGTTTAGCGAAAAGGTTGGGGCGGTTGCTTCAATAATTGCGAAAAATCCAAAATTGCGCTCGGCACTTTTTGATTTGCAGCGTGATTTTGTTACAAATGAGAAAGGCGCGGTGCTTGATGGGCGTGATACTACGACAGTTATTGCTGTAGATGCCGATTTTAAATTTTTCGTTACAGCTGACGTTGAAATTCGTGCTAGACGCCGCTTTAATCAGTTACAAAGTGACTTTGATGAAATTTTAGCGCAGCTAAAAAGACGTGACGAAAATGATTTTGGTCGTGCTGACGCACCGCTTAAAATCGCGCCGGACGCGGTTGTAATCGATAATGGAAATTTATCGATTGAGGAAGGATTTCAGAAAATTTTACAAATTATTAATTCTTAAAAAATGCAAAACTTACAAAAAATATCTCGTTGTTTAATTTCAGTTTCAGACAAAAGCGGCATCGTTGAGCTGGCGCAAAACTTGGTGGCACGCGGCGTTGAAATAATTTCAACGGGTGGCACTTGCAAACTTTTGGCCGAGAAAAAAATTCCGGTAAAAGACATTTCTGATTTCACCGGTTTTCCTGAAATGATGGATGGTCGCGTTAAAACTTTGCATCCGAAAGTGCATGGCGCGCTTTTGGCGGTGCTGGATAATCCTGAGCATGTTGCAGCTGCCAAAGCTCACGATATTGAGTCGATCGACCTGTTAATTATTAATCTTTATCCATTTGTTGAAACGGTTGCCAAAACCACGGACGAAGAAGAAATCATCGAAAATATCGATATTGGTGGGCCGGCGATGGTGCGTTCGGCTTCGAAAAATTTTGCTTACAAAACAGTCATTACTTCACACGAGCAATATCAAAATTTGATTTCCGAAATGGAAAAAAATTCTAACGCAACCTCGTTTGAATTCAGAAAAAACATGGCTGCAGCGGCTTTCAAAAATATTGCTGATTACGATTTGGCAATTTCTTGCTGGTTTAACCAAAGCGATTTTTCGCTGCGTGGAAATTTGAAACAGGAATTGCGCTACGGTGAAAATTCACACCAAAAAGCGGCGGTGTTTTCAACTTCAAATTCAGGAATCGTCAACGCTAAACAGCTGCAAGGCAAAGAGCTTAGCTACAATAATTTAAACGATTCGGATGCCGCCTACAATTTGGTTTTAGAATTTCAAAAACCGGCTTGTGCGATTATTAAACATGCTAATCCGTGTGGAACTGCAATTGGATCTACTTTGCTTGAAGCTTACACGCGTGCGCTTTCATCTGATCCAAAATCAGCTTTTGGCGGTATTGTGGCGTTGAATGGCAAAATTGATGAAGCATTAGCTACTGAACTTTCAAAAATGTTTTTTGAAGTAATTATCGCTCGTGAAATTGATGAAAAAGCCTTGGCAATTTTGGCGGCGAAAAAAAATCTGCGTGTGTTGATTGCTGACTTTAAAACATCAGCTGAAATCCAAGTAAAATCAATCTCTGGCGGGTTTTTGATTCAAGAATTAGATCGCAAAAATATCACGCAAAAAGATCTGAAATTAGTCACTACAAAAGCGGCTAATGAAACTGAAATTGAGCAATTAATTTTTGCCATGAATGTTTGCAAACATGTGAAATCAAATGCGATTATTGTGGTGCAAGTTTTTCAAACAGTTGGCATCGGTGCGGGTCAAATGAGTCGTGTTGATTCGTGCGAAATTGCCTGTAAAAAAGCTTCGGAGTTTTTTGATGGTGAAAAAAATGTTAACAAAGCGAGTGGCGGATTTCTAGCTTCTGACGCCTTTTTTCCTTTTGCTGACAATATCGAAATTGCCGCATCATTTGGCATTAAAGCAATCATCGCACCCGGTGGTTCAATGCGTGATGAAGAAGTCATTGCTAAGGCGAATGAAAAAGGAATCGCACTTTATTTCGTCGAAACGCGTCACTTTAAGCACTAAATAAAACTGAAAAAATTGTGAAAGGTAAAACCAATCCAACTGCCGCAGAAATTCAAGAAATTGCTCAAAAGGCGCGGCTCTCAGCAAATCCGTCGCAATATTTAGATCAATATTTAGCGAATCTTGGCGATACTGATCCTTTGAGTATATATCGGGCTGACCCTTTGCTGGTGCAGCAGATTTTAGTAATAAAGGCAGAAATTGAAGCGGAGAATGCTGCTAAGCCTACAGATCCTACTCAGATTCTAATGAACGAAATTGCGCAATGGCAACAAGCGGCAATTAATAATCTGCATCAGGTTTTAAAAACTGGTGGAGTTGAGGTTCGCGATACTCAAGGTCATCAGATTAAAAAGCCGGCATTGATTAAAATTGAGATGGGTCAGGCGAGAGAGATTAGCAGTATTAGGTGGAAAGAAGAGAAAGGTTATCCGCTTTTAACAGCTGCGATTGGGGAGTTGGAGAATATTTACGAAATATTTAAAGAGTTGGGAGTGAAGGTTAAAAAAGAAAAATTTGAGCTTAAAAAAGATGGTAAACCATCTGGTGCTTTTTTGCATTTTTTTGCCATGGAAGTGCCAAGAGGCTACAGAGGAAATCGTGATCCTTTAACGATGACGCCTGAGCAAATTGAAGAATTTACCGCTGCTTTAAAAATCACTAAAGAGCGTGAAATTGTTGGAGAAAGTTTGGGTAATGGAACTTTTCAAGAGTGGCAAGAAATGGTTGAGATGAAAAACAAAACAGCGGCGGAATTTGTTACGCAATGCAATACTCCCGCCAAAAAAGCGAAGCCATCTGCAAGTGCTCCGGCATTTACTCAAGAGCAGTTAGCTGAAGTGATGAAAACAATGGCCCTGCCAAAGCCGCCAACATCTAAAGCTCGTTAATTAATCGCAGCATTTTTTGGTGCAGTTCGTGGTTAGCGCTGGCGAGTAATTTGACGCCAGATTTCAATTCTAAATCGTCACCATTCCAATCAGAAACCACGCCACCAGCCATTTCAATAATTGGAATTAGCGCTGCGTAATCATAAACTTTCAAACCGGGATCAAGCACAATATCAACAAATCCTGAAGCAAGTGAGGCGTAAGAATAACAATCGCCGCCGTAAATTATGCCGCCGATTTTTTGATATTTGGTGGCAGCAGAAATTCTTTTTAAAATTTCTTCATCTTCATTTTGAAAATAAAAAGATGAGCTTGAGCACATCACGGCGTTAGAAATTTCGGTGCAATTTCTAGTCTGAATTTTATTGCCGTTAAACCAAGAGCCTTGACCAGAAACACCAAGCCAGCGCTCACTGGTGATTGGCTGATTCATAATTCCTAAAATCGGTTTTCCTTTGAGGGTAAGTGCAATTAATGTGCCAAAAATCGGGCGGCCGATGATGAAAGATGAGGTGCCGTCAATTGGATCGAGAATCCAAATAAAGTCTGCATCAATATTTTTATCAGCAAATTCTTCACCGATAATTCCGTGACTTGGATATTTTTTTTCGATTTCTTCGCGAATGATTCTTTCAATTTCGCGATCAGCAATTGTCACGGGTGAATCATCTTCTTTAGTGACTTCGCCGTTTTGAACGCGAAAATATTTTTTAGCGATTTCCGCCGAAATATCAGCAAGGTGATTGGCAAAATTAATAATTTCTGGCGTGATCATTTTTAAAGTTTTTTTAAGTGGAAGTTAAGCGCTGCCTTTTTAAATTCTTTTACATCCCTCAACTTTTCAAATCATTTATGAAAGAACGTATTGCTATTATCGCCGGATTCAGATCGCCAATGGGTAAAGCTGGCGGAGTTTTGAAAAACCTGACGGCTCATGATTTGGGCGCGCGCATTGTTAAAGAAGTTTTAATCAGATCAAAAGTTGATCCAAAACAAATTGATGAAGTAATTATTGGTAACGTGGCGCAACCAGGTGAGGCGGCAAATATTGCGCGTGTAATCGCACTTAAAGCGGGAATTCCAGAAAGCGTTCCGGCTTTCACCGTTCACAGAAATTGCGCTTCGGGAATGGAAGCGATGACTTCTGCTACTTCAAAAATTTTAAATGGCGAAGCTGAAATTATTTTGGCTGGTGG
>CAIUFU010000088.1 GCA_903898475.1 uncultured Alphaproteobacteria bacterium
AGAGAGATAAAAAAAATCCGGCCAACATTTACGGCAAAACTAAGTTAATCATTGAAGAAGCCCTTAGCGATTGCGCTAAGGCCCATAATTTATCTTACGGAATTTTGCGTTATTTCAATGCTTGTGGCGCCAATTGGCAAAAAAATCTGGGAGAAAATCGGCAAGTTGAAAGCCATTTAATTCCGCTGCTCTTGCGATTTTTAAATCGTGGCGACATTGAGTTTTTTGTTAACGGCAATGACTACCAAACCAGTGATGGCACCTGCATTCGCGATTATGTTCACGTTCAAGACATTTGCAGCGCCCATTTAAAAATGCTGAATTATTTAGAAAATGGCGGCACGAAGAGATGTTTTAATATCGGCGCCGGACACGGCTATTCAGTTTTAGAAATTATTAAAAAAGCTGAAGAAATTTCCGGCAAAAAACTGCTAATAAATTACAAAAAAAGAAGAGAAGGCGATGCCGCTTCTTTGGTGGCGAGCAACGATTTGGCGCAAAATATTTTGGGCTGGAGGGCTGAGCTATCTAGTCTAGATGAGATAGTGTCTTCGGCGTGGAATTGGGAAAAACTCCAATTTAATCAAAAAAATTTATAGAAGCTTTCATGAAAAAACTAATCTCAATCGTTACACCTTTTTTTAACGAAGAGGAATCAATCGCCGATTATTTTTTGCGAGTGGAAAAGGTTTTAAATGAGATCGCTGATATCGATTACGAAATTATCGCGGTTGATGATGGCAGCGTGGACGCGACCCACGCAATTTTAAGCGCAATGGCGGCGCAGAGAACCAATCTAAAAATTGTCAAATTATCACGAAATTTCGGCAAAGAAATCGCGCTAACAGCTGGTTTAGACAATGCTTTGGGGGACGCGGTAATTCCTTTGGACGCTGATTTGCAAGATCCGCCGGAAGTTATCCCGCAAATGATTTTAAAATGGCGTGAAGGTTACAAAATGGTTTTAGCACAGCGCATTAATCGTTTGGATCCTTGGTTGAAAAAATTTACTGCGGCGGTTTTTTACAAATTGGCCTCAAAAATTATGGATCGCACTTTGCCGCAAAATGTCGGCGATTTTCGTTTGATTGATCGAGTGGCGCTAGACGATATTAAAAAAATGCGCGAGCGCAGCCGCTTCATGCGCGGCGTGCTTTCATGGGTTGGTTACAAAACTACCCAAGTGCAATATGAAAGAGGCCCCCGACTGAAAGGCGAAACCAAATATAACTACGCCACGATGGTGCGTTACGCTTTTGATGGCATTTTTTCTTTTTCAACTTTTCCGATTCGTCTGATTACTTATGTGGGTTTGCTGATTTCAATTTGTTCTTTCATCTACGGATTTGCCATTATTTGCGCGAAGTTATTTTTTGATCAGGGAATTCCCGGATACGCGTCAATTATGAGTGTAATCCTCTTTATGGGCGGGATTAATTTTATTTTTATTGGAATTATTGGCGAATATGTCGGCCGCATTTTTAACGAAGTAAAAAATCGTCCGCTTTATTTGGTTGAAACCATCACCGAAAATAAAAAATCTTAAAAACCATGCAAGATGTTGCCTTTGTAGAAGAATCAAAAATTGAGCAAGATCATTGGTGGTTTGTGGTTAGGCGCGAGATGTTTGCAAAATATTTAAAAGCAGTTCCAAAAGACGCGGCAATTTTGGATATTGGCGTTGGCGCGGGCAGCAATTTAAGGATGTTGAAAGAGGCGGGATTTACCAATTATCAAGGTTTTGATTTTAGTCCGCTGGCCAAGAAATTTTGCGAAGAAAAAAATTTAGGTGTGGTGCAAGTGGGAGATATTTGTGACTCAGATTTGGCTGATAATTCTTACGATGTAATTTTATTTACCGACGTGGTTGAGCATATTGAAAACGACTCGCGCGCTTTAAAAGAAGTGGCGCGAATTCTAAAGCCAAATGGTAAAATAATCATCACCGTGCCTTGTTTTATGAGCCTTTGGGGCGATCACGATGTGGCTTCAATGCATCAAAGAAGATATTTGCTAGGTGAAATAAAAAGCAAAATTAGCCAAGCTGAAATGCAGATTTTAGAGAGTTATTATTTTAACTTTTTGCTCTTCATCCCAATTTTTATTTTCAGAAAATTAACCAAAATTTTTGCTGTAAAAATCAAAAGCGAAAATGCGGTGAACTCGAAATTTTTAAATCAAATTTTCAAAATGATTTTTCGCTTAGATATATTTTTGGCAAAAAAGGTGAAATTTCCCTGCGGTGTTTCTGCCTTTATTTTAGCGAGTAATTTCAAAGACAGTTAGAAGAAATGCGAAAAGCTTTTGAGAAAAAAGAAAAACCTGAGGAAGGCATGCTAGAAGAGATCGATGCTACTAAATTGATTAATAAAAATCCGTTGGATTAAGGGGCTTAGTTATGGGTAAGAAAAAACTTTCTTTTTTAGTAGTGGGGATAACTCATGATGATATTGCTAGTCGTTATGCCATGATGCAAGAGCTGCAAAAAGCCATAAGATATGAAGCAATTGATAGAGATAGAGTGGTTTTTGGTTTTGAGAAAACAGCCCACGAAGAAGATAGGAAAACTTTCGAAAGCGTCATCCAAGAATTGCGTGAGGGAAAAGTGGATTTGATCCAAGACCGCGTGATGAATGCTTTTGTAGAGCGCGATGGTGGTAAGAATTGTCACGATATTTCACTTATCTTGGATACAGTTGCGACTGGAGCGATGATGCAATTTTGCGAAGAAAATAATATGCGCTATTGTCGGCTAGATTCTCCGGAACTTATGACGGAAATATTTTCCGGTATTGAGGAAGATGAGCATTATCACGAAAGATTAGAAGAAAAAGCGCGAGAGTATGAGAAGTTGCGAATAGCTGAAATGGTTAAGAATGTTAGGTTGGTGGTTTCGTCAGATGAGGCGCCAAAGCTAGTAATATTGTTAGTTGGCGCTGCTCATGCTGTAAATCTCGCTTCGGCTTGTGGAGAAAATTTTAACAATGAGCTGGAGGAATCGAATGTCACCACAGCTGAGATGATTTCATCTCAAGTATGTGAGGTTTTAGAATCTTCACCAGAGAGTTATGATAAGATGATGCAAGAAATTCATGAGCAAGACATTAGAGCTG
>CAIUFU010000089.1 GCA_903898475.1 uncultured Alphaproteobacteria bacterium
AGGACATGTACAGACCTCCTCCATTTCAAAGGACGTACTGGCAATCCATCGGGAGATGTCGACATCGACCAATGTGGAGGCAATGTACAGGCAAGCTAAAGGCGGGAGTGAGACGGAGAAGGACCTATAAAGATTCGAGATAAAAAAAATCGTAAAAAATAAGGAGAGGTTTTTTCTAAGTATTTTGATTGCTGGTGGGGCTTGGAAAGTGGGTCGAAGGAGGGATTGTATTCAACATACATGACCGACGTAGAGCTACTTTCCAAGCCCCACCAGCAATCAAAATACGACGAAAAAAAAGAATTGGTCGGGGCGGAGAGATTCGAACTCCCGACCCTCTAGTCCCAAACCAGATGCGCTAGCCAGACTGCGCTACGCCCCGAAAAACAATTCTTGAAAGAAAAATTTGTAGAAATGAAAGTGATGTCGCTTCGTAAGAAAAAAGCGGGCGCGAAATAAACAAACTACCACACCAAAAGTCAACCCATGTTTTCCTCATTATCTAAAAAAACTTTTTCATTTTTTTTCGCGACATTTTTTGCTGCGATTTTTTTTATCACCAACCCAAGTTTTGCCTGGACCGGATACGATTACGACGAAAAATCCACTATCGAAATTGAAGAAGGAAATTTAGTTCGTGAAGGATTGGTCATCCAATTTTACGATTACAAATTGGATAAATATCACGCAGCAAAGATTATTTTTGTTGAGTCGGTAGTTGATGGAACCAGAATTCAAATCAAAGATTTAGACGCTAAAAGAGAGCGAATTTTTATAATGCAACCAGAGTAAAATCATGAAAGGAATAATTCTCGCCGGTGGTTCAGGCACAAGACTTGCACCCCTTACAAATGTTATTAGCAAACAACTTCTTCCGGTTTACGACAAACCGATGATTTGCTATCCACTAGCAACTTTGATGAATCTTGGCATCAAAGATATTTTGATTATTTCCACCCCACAAGACACCCCAAATATTGAGAAATTTTTGGGCGACGGATCAGCTTACGGATTAAAACTTAGCTACATCGTACAAGACCAGCCCAAAGGCATCGCCGAAGCTTTTTTGCTTGGTGAAAAATTCATTGGTAAGCAAAATGTTTGTCTGATTTTGGGAGACAATATTTTCTACGGCGCTGAAGTTAATCGCGAAAGTATCGAAGATAAACTTAAACAAATTGAATCAAAAAAATCGGCGGATTAGTTTTTGCCTACCACGTCTCTGACCCTGAAAGATATGGCGTGGTTGAGTTTGATGAAGATGGCGAAAAAGCGCTTTCAATTGAAGAAAAGCCAAAACATCCAAAATCAAATTTGGCGGTGACTGGTCTCTACATTTACAATTCTGACGTGGTTAAAATTACCAAAAATCTAAAACCATCTGACCGCGGCGAGCTAGAAATTACTGACGTTAACAACGCTTATTTAAAAGAGAAAAAACTCGGAATCGTAAAATTAAAACGTGGATTTGCTTGGCTTGATGCCGGAACGCCAGATTCGCTTTTAGAAGCATCAACCTTCATTCACACTATTGAAAAAAGACAAGGGTTGAAAGTTGCCTGCATCGAAGAAATGGCTCTTAACAAAGAATTTATTGATGAAGATCAGTTTATTGTTTTGAAGAAAAAATATAAAAAAGGCTCGCCTTACAGAAATTATTTAGAGTCAATTTCTTAAAAGAAGATTTACAACCAATTCAGAATCAAAATACTTTCTATAATTTGTCGCCCGACAAACATTTTCTTAACAGGACTGCAATAAAATTTTAGATTTAATGCCGATAAAAAATATATAGCTTTTTACTCCAAAATATCGAGTGGAAGAATGCTTAGCTTGCTTGGAATCGAGATTGATTGGAGCGGCCTATAAAACACTTCAAATGGAAGAATATATCCCAAATTTACCAAAATTATGACTCTAACAAATTTTTACTCAGGCAAAAAAGTATTTCTCACTGGACACACTGGCTTCAAAGGTGCATGGCTTTCGCTGTGGTTAACATCAATGGGTGCACGAGTTGCAGGATTTTCTCTCCAAGCTGACGAGGAAAGCCTTTTTAATTTAGCGCAAGTTGAGAATGATTTAGAAAAATCAATCATTGGCGATATCAGGAATTCTGCAGAAATCATGCAGTCTGTCAAAAACTTCCAACCTGAAATTATTATTCACATGGCAGCGCAGCCCTTGGTTCGAGACTCTTATCGCGATCCACTGACAACCTACCAAACTAATGTTATTGGCACACTTAATGTTTTTGAAGCGGCACGAAAAGCCGGCAGTGTTAAAGCTGTACTTAGCATTACCACCGACAAATGTTACGAAAATAAAGAACACTCTTACCCTTACAGCGAAGAAGACCAACTTGGAGGGCATGATCCATATTCTTCCAGCAAGGCTTGTGCTGAAATCCTAACTTCCTCTTACCGTCGTTCGTTTTTTACAAAAGAAGGAATTGCCGTAGCTTCCGCTCGCGCCGGCAATGTCATTGGTGGTGGAGATTTTTCAGTAGATCGCATTATCCCTGACATCTTGCGTGCAATTCGTGAAAAAAAAGAAGTTGAGCTGCGCTCACCAAATTCAATTAGACCTTGGCAACATGTGCTAGAACCTTTAAGTGGCTACCTTTTGTTAACAAAAAATCTTTACCAAGAGCATCACTCTTTTTCTCGAGCTTATAATTTTGGTCCTAATGCCGATGCTGAACAAAATGTCGAAACTCTAACCGCAACATTCATTAAAAAAATTGGTTTTGGCAGCTACGCAATCAATGCTAATGCCGATCTCCATGAAGCTGGGATTCTCAAATTAAATAATAACCTCGCCAAAAAAGAGTTAAATTGGCAGCCCAAATTATCTTTTGAAGAAACTCTAAAATGGACTGCAGATTGGTACAAAAACTACCTAGAGAAAGAATCTGATATAAAAAAATTTACCACTAATCAGATCGATAAATTTATTGTTTAAGAACAATTTTTTTATTGAAAAAATTAGCCACCATTACAGGATAAGTTGAAAATATATTCCTCTATCCATAGCACTACCCTCGAAAAAACTTTTATTAAATTCAAAATCAACCAAACCAATGACTAGCCAAGCCATTAGCGTTTCTTACGCCAAAACTGTTTACGGACAAAAAGAAATCGATGCCGTTGTAAAATGCCTAAAAGAAGGCACACAAATGGGCAAATATGCTCGTGAATTTGAATCAAAAATTGCTGCACTTTTTGACAAAAAACATTGCCTTTACGTTAACTCAGGCTCCTCAGCGCTTTACATCGGAATGGAAGCATTTGGTTTTAAAAAAGGTGGCGAAGTAATTACTCCCGCCCTCACCTTTTCAACCACAGTTGGCTGCATCGTTAAAAGCGGTTTAGTACCAGTTTTTGTGGATGTAGGTCTTTCTAACTACTGCATCGATCCAGAAAAAATTGAAGAAATGATTTCACCAAAAACTGTAGCAATTCTTGCGCCAAACTTGATTGGCAACCTTTGCGAATGGGACAAAATCGCTGCAATCGCCAAAAAACATAATCTTAAAATCATTGAAGATTCTGCTGACACTCTTGGTGCAACTCTTCACGGCAAATCAAGCGGCGCTTGGTCCGACATGTCAATCACCAGCTTCTACGGCTCACACATTATTAACTGCGCCGGAAATGGCGGAGCTTTGTGCATTAACGATGCTGACCACGTAAAAAATTCAAAACTTTTACGCTCTTGGGGCAGAAGTTCGTCAATTTTTGACGAAAAATCGGAAGCAATCGAAAACCGTTTCAACGTTGATATTGACGGCATTAACTACGATGCAAAATTTGTTTTCGAAACTATCGGTTACAATTTAGAAGGCTCTGAAATCGGCGCTGCTTTTGGCTTGGAGCAATTGAAAGATTTAGAAAATAACATCGAAACTCGTCGCAGAAATTACCAAACTCAAATCAACTTTTTCAAAAAATACGAAGAATATTTCACCTTGCCGCAAGAAACCGAAAATGCGCGCACCGGCTGGTTGGCTTTCCCAGTAATCATTAAAGAAACCGCACCGTTTGCTCGCCGCGATTTCCAAATTTTCTTAGAAAAAAGAAATGTTCAAACTCGCGTGGTTTTCACTGGCAACATTACCAGACAACCTGGTTTCAAAAATCTTGAAATGAGAAAATCTGCAAGCCTAGCTAATGCCGACAACATCATGCGCG
>CAIUFU010000090.1 GCA_903898475.1 uncultured Alphaproteobacteria bacterium
AAAGTATTCATTACCATGCATAGCAAATCCGCAAGCATAGCCATAAATCGCCTGCCCCAATAACAAATTAGCGCTGTCATATTGCTGCTGAAGAACTTGATAATTTTGACGCTTCATCTCTGCGTCAGGATCTTGAATAATCTGCTTTACAGCGTGGGACAGAGTTTGCTGATTCTCGCTAAAATTTAGACCCGAGTTTTTCAATCTATCCCAAGCCGCTTTTTTACGAGCTAGTTTGACAAACAGATTTTCTACTTGCGGGATTGGGGTTTTAGCTTTCGTAATCAGCAAACTGTCAAAACCTGGTGAAGGTTGGGCTTGGTAAGAATCACCTTCTTCAGAAACTGCTGATGCAGCAGAGCCGGGAGTTGCTGACGAATATCCGGGGCTACGTCTAGCCGGAGAAGCATATTTAGAAACAGGAGCAAATCTACCAACAGCACCAAAGTCATAACTCGAGGTCTTGTCCCTCAAATTCATTCTCATCATATCCACCTGCTGATTTGCAGCGTGTTGTTGGGCACTGAATTGACTTTTTTTCATAATTAAAAATATTGGTAGATGACAGAGGCTCTCAAGCCATGTCGAATATGACCTTTGCGAGTTATAAAAGCGACTAATTTCTTGGCAATTATTTTTTCATCCATTGCAAGACTAAGTTCGAGCTTAATAACTTCACTTTGTGCATACACTAATTGTCACTTCGTTCGAGATAACAGCTTGTTAAAAAATAATGGCTAAAAATTTTTTTTAAAAAAACTATCACACCCACCTTGCAATTAAGATTCCCCTAAATAATTTGCGCCGCCTTCTTGGAATTAAAAACCCGAGAAATTTTATGGAAGAGCGGCCTCAGGTGAAGAGGCAGATCTCCATTTTTATGGAAGAGTGGCCGAGCGGTTTAAGGCAGCAGTCTTGAAAACTGCCGAGTGTGAAAGCATTCCGTGAGTTCGAATCTCACCTCTTCCGCCAATATCCAATTGCGAACCGAGTCTCCCGTAGGTTTTAGCAGTTTTTACTATCCCTCTCATAGCCCTGTTTTTGCAGCTATTCCCAGCTTTTTGATTTTCATTTCACCTTCACCTGTTCTTTCTCTAAACCGCCAAATTTTCCTCAAATTTTTAGCTATTCTCTCTCTATTTCCCCGTTTCATCTTCACCTTTGCAAACTTGTAGCATCAAAATTCTTACAAAAATTTTTTGATAAAACTCTTTTTTTGGGAAAATTTTTTTGTGGGAGTTGCGTTGTGATGCACCAAAAAATATTGATTTTGCTATAAAAAGGGGTCTGGCCCTTTTTTTTGTTAGCTAATATTCCGACGGTTCAATTAGTTTTGGTGCGTTGCTGGTTTTGTTGCCAAAAATGTTGAAGGTTAGCTCGAGGTAAATGAAGTCTGAAGATCCGTCGTGTCCAACATTACGTGCGAATTTCCTCGGAATAAAATGGGCATATCCCAAAGTTGCGCGCAAATTTTTATTCAGAGGAAAAAGCGCTCTGAAATCAAAATCTTGACCAATTGCTTTGCCGTTGCGACCAGATTCGTCGCGCAAATTTCCTCGTGTCCAAGTGTCGGAAGCTTTGGCAAGCCAGTAAAAACTATAACTGCTTTCAATTCTAACCTGACTAGTTGGTTTGAATTCGATACGACTTTTAAGTGCTTCTAAATTTTCCCATTCGATGTGATTGCTGTTTGACCAAGGTCGGTTGAAGCCGTAGAATCTTTCGAAGCGCTGATTTTTTTGTCGTGAGGATTTTTATCGCCGCTAGCATAACCATAAACTAAACTGTAGCGCGGTTGCCATTGGTGATTTTGGGTGTATCCGATTTCAGTTGCGTAAGCGTAAGCGCGATGAGTTTCGTTGGCGCTGCCACCGAATTGACTGACGCCAATAAAATCGTAATCAAAATTGCTGTCGCCAACTACGCCATAAAATCTCAAACCCGGTGAGTGAATGTTGCGCTTATCTTGATCGTCAGAATGTTTTTGATCTAAGCGAAAATAAAATGGCTGAATTGTTATGGAGTCAGACCAGCGCCGCCAATTCAAGAGCGCGGCTTAAACCCAAATATCTTGATTGTGGCGATCGATGTTTTCGATTTCTTTTTCCATTGGCTGTAAAGCGAAGCTGTCGAATTGCCAATCGCTTTTTGCTTCTCCAACCGTAGCACGCCAGCCTCTAAAATTTGTTCCCGTATTGCCCCATTCATCGCGCGAAAACATTTTGCGATCGAGAACTTCGTAAGCCATTTTGCCGGCACGTAAGCTGATTGGTCGATCAATAAAAGCAGGTTCTTTGAAATAAAGTTCGCCGTAACCTTGAAATAAATCTAATTCATTAACGTCGTTGCGCGATTTGGGAAATTTACTGTTATGCCGTCTCGAGTCTTGCAACTCAACGGCAAAGCGCAAAGGGTCGATAATTTCTTTGATGCCGAAATAAGCTTGAGTTCGTGATAAAAAAACGTTGTCGGTTGTATCGCGTGAACGACGAAAATCATTTTTTCTGCTTTCAAAACGCATGCGATAATTTAGTCCAGCGTCAATCCAATTTAAATTTTTGAACGCCTCGATTCCAGTTTGATCAAGTTGATAAACATATTGCGGTGGATCGGATTCGGGGTTAGAGCTGTAGCCTTTTGAACGAGCGTGATAATTCTCATTTTTATCTTTTTGCTTACCTTGATCTGCTGCTTCCAGAGAATTTTGTAGAAGAAATAGGGCGAGAAAAATTAGAAAAATACCAAAATTATTTTTGATATTTTTATCAAATTTAACGCTCAAATTTTTGTTATAACTTTTTTTCATAAGTAGTAAGCGATACGGTTATCGCAGCAAATTACTGAGTAAAAATTCATCACCATTCTCCTTTTTTTAATTAATTTAATAAACAGATTTCTTTTCCTTTTGCGTCAAAAGCTACAACGTGATTATCGAGTTTTTTGTATTCGCCACGATGACGAACGTCCTTTGAGATATGCTTGAGAAGAATTGAGTGAAGTTGCTTGAGGTGATTTTCTGTGAGCTTCAAATCTTCGAAACTTTCAAGAATCAAATCCATCGCATCAGAATAGCCAACCACCTCTTCTTCATCACGGCTTTTGAAGGATTTTTTTCTGATTTTAGAAAGCAGGGTTTCAACCTGAGCATCGGTTAATTTAACTCCTTCGATGCGAGTGCTGGAAGCAACTGATTCAATCGTTGCCGACTTTTTGAGAATCTTGAGACGATCAGGTGACAGTGTGTTTATCGCCTGCCACCTGCCTTTAAACTCATCGAGCTCACTTATGAGATTGAGGATTTCATTGGTGATTGTGACCTTGTATTTAGCCATTTGAAGTCGGTTGATTGTTTTTAGAACTACATCCTCAACCTAAAATTCAGACAACAAAATATCCGCATAAATATCCAATTATATCCATTTAAAAAATCACAAAAAATTCAAAAAAGTATCACCTGCCCACAGTTCTAAATTCTCGGTTAAGCTTGAAAGCGGCTTGAAGCCTTATACGTCAGCACTCCCCAAAACAGATAAAAGTTAGAAGCGGGTATTGCATGATCCGCCAGAATAAACTACGAACTTTTTTCTCCCTTTATTAAAAAGCCAAAATCCGCCTCTTGCAAACCGTAAGGTTATACTTTATGGTTTATGAATTATAAAAACCGTAAGGTAAAAAAATGGACTACAAAAAACTAACCGAAAAAAAGAAAATATTAGATAAGCACAGACCTTTCGATGCTGCTTTGGTAAAGAATCTGGAAGAGTGGTTTAGAATCGAACTTACCTACACCAGTAACGCCATCGAGGGAAATACTTTGTCGCGCGCCGAAACTGCTTTGGTTGTAGAAAAAGGTTTAACAATCGGAGGAAAATCAATCACTGAACATCTTGAAGCAACTAATCACGCTGCCGCTTTGGATTTCATTAAAGAACAAATCAAACGCAAACCATCGGATCTTAGAACCCGTCCTAAGTCTTTGACTTATTAAAAAT
>CAIUFU010000091.1 GCA_903898475.1 uncultured Alphaproteobacteria bacterium
CTTTCTTGATATTGCAGCCTCTGAAGAAAATCGGGGTGTTATTTTAGATGTTGTAAAAAAAGTTGCTGAGGTTTGTTTCATCCCTTTCACTGTTGGCGGTGGCATTAAAGAAATTCAGGATTTTTCGAACTTACTAAAATGCGGCGCCGATAAAGTTTCGGTAAATAGCGCCGCGATTAAAAACCCCAATTTAATTTCAGAAGCCTCAAATAAATTCGGCGCGCAATGCGTGGTTGTTGCAATTGACGCTAAGAAAAACTCAAGCGGAAATTACGAAATTTTCACTCACGGCGGTAAAGTTCCAACTGGCATTGATGCTATTGAATGGGCCAAAAAAGCCGAAGCTCTGGGCGCTGGAGAATTACTGGTGACTTCAATGGATAAAGATGGCACTAAATCGGGCTACGATTTGGAACTACTGCAAAAAATCACTTCTCAAGTTACAATTCCGGTAATTGCGTCGGGCGGTGTAGGAAATTTAGAGCATTTGCGCGACGGCATCAAAGCCGGTGCTTCAGCGGTTTTGGCAGCTTCAATTTTTCACTTCAAAGAATATTCGATTAAACAGGCGAAAGATTTTCTAAATCAAAACGGAGTTGCCGTAAGAACTATTTAAGGAGATTTATGGTTCTGAAATTTTTTCTAATTTTTATCACAGCCCTGACGATTTTTGCCGCTGAATCACGCAGCTCTGACGCCGAAGATCTCTACATAAAATCTCGCAATGAATTTCTGAAAAAATATTCGCGCAAAAATCTTGATGCCAGAGTCGAAAAAGAAGAAACCGCTGCCTTGGCGCAGTTGGAAAAACTTTTAACGCAGGCGATTGGTCCGATTAAATTTTCTAGTGAGTTTGGAGAAATTAACCTAGCTCTCTCGCCATATGATGATGGCACTCACATTTACGGCAATGTTGATGGGTTAAACTTTGCCTCAGATAAAAAAATCTTCTTCGCCACCACTAAAACAATTCTCACCGACTATTTATCGAAGCATAAAGAACTGCCGAAAGATTTTGAAAGTCTGTTCAAATCCGACAAATTCTATTCGCAAATTTTCAATAATGACGCCGCCTTTAGTGGATATTTAGAACTTCCAATCAAGAGCACCGACCTAAAAAATTCTCGCGCCTTTCTAGTGCTCAACGCCCAAGATATTGGTGCCTTTCCACCAAATAGTTTGATCGTCATCACAACGCGCGCTGATAAAATTTTTGCCGCTAAAATTGATCTAGATCCTGAGATCGAAAATTCCGTCATGCAAATTGATGCCTGTGAAAAAGCTTGGGCGGAAAATAAAAGTGATGAGGTGAATTTTAAGGCTTACAAAAGTTGCTTCGCTGCTAAAGCTAAAGATGAGAAGTTCTTTTTAGATCTAATCTCGCAAGCCCAGAAGATTGTTGACCAGTTCTAAGAATAAGCGTGTTTAATCTTCTTTTCTTTGGCCTTAGCAATTGATGTGGCGAGTGCTACGAGGTGTTTTTTTGATTGGGGATCTTCGATGCGGTTAAAAGCACGAACTAGCGGTAGTATCTCTTTATTGAAAGATGTCAGATTTTTTTCCTGTTTTTTGCTTGGCTTAAAATCGTAATTGTAATAGCTGCGATCGGCCTTGAGGCCTTCAAAGAAAGCATCCATAGGTCTTTCAAGAATTTGTGAAAATTCGAAAAGGCGGCTGGCGCAAATTCTATTTTTAGCTTTTTCGTATTTTTGAATTTGTTGAAAGGTTACTCCAACCAGCTCTCCCAGCTTCTCTTGGCTTAATCCTGAAACCAAACGAAGCTCACGAAGTTTGGATGCGATGTGAATATCAACGGGTGTGATTTTGTCTAATAACATGGGCGATCTTGGCTAAAAGGATTAGGAGTAACAATGTTGTTACAGCAAGTAACAGCAAGGGTCCATACCTATATTTCTCATAAATTGTTGGATCAAGATTCTCGATTAAATTTACATCAACTATCCCAGATTGATTCAAATTGATTTCATCTATCACTCGACCAAATGGATCGATAAATGCCGTGATTCCTGTATTGGCAACGCGCGCCATTGAAATTCCATATTCAATTGAGCGCATTTTACTCATGTCGAAATGCTGGTAAGGGCCAGAGCTATTGCCGAACCACGCGTCATTGGTAAGGTTGACCAATAAATCAGGACGGGAATTTTTATTCACCACCTCATCAGAAAAAATCACTTCGTAGCAAACTAGCGGACTAAATGAAAAGCCTTGTGCTGCAATAGTTTGCGGCCCATCACCTTCGCTAAAACCCATGGCGCCTTCGGTGATTTTTTCAATGAAAGGCAAATATTCTTGCAAAGGTATATACTCGCCAAAAGGCACTAAATGGTGCTTGTCGTAGGCATTGACCACGCCATTTTTATTTAATGTAAATACACTATTCCAAGCGTTTGAAACCCAAGTTTTGCTTTTGTCGCCATAGCCCAGACGCAGCGCGCCGGTAATTAAAACGCCATTTGGCGGAGTTGCCTCGCGCAGCTTAGTCAACAATTCAGAGCCTTCTTCAATTGCGTAAGGTACGGCAGTTTCTGACCAAATCACTGCCGAAATATCTTTGAGACTTTTCGAATTTGTTAGCTCGATATGCTTTAAAAGGTTTTGATATTTTTCTTCACCGTCCCATTTCATCTCTTGCTTAATATTAGCCTGAACCAGACGCAGCTTGATTTTATTGTCAGTTTTTAGAGCAAATTCATCAACGCGCAAATAACCAAAAATGGCAATTACGATTAAAAGTTTGATCAGCAAAAAAGCTGAGACTTTGTCCAAAAAGGTATTTTTGTAGAGAAAGAAAATCGGAAATAGCGAAATTAAAACCGCAAAAAGACTGAGCCCGTAAATACCAAAGATGCTGGCAGTTTGCGCAAAATGAATGTCGAACATCCAAACGTAACCAAGCAAATTCCACGGAAATCCGGTGAAAAGTTCAGAGCGCAAAATTTCAAAAAAGACCCAACAGAAAGAAAAAATGGCGATTTTTTGGTAGTTGAAAGTGAGATTAAATTTCTCCAGCAAAAATTTGTAACTAAGCGCAAACAAAGCCAGATAAAGCGCCAGAGTCGATGGAATTAAGGTGAGAGCAAAAGGAATTAGCCAAGCAAAACTCGCCGCATCGACCAAAAGTGAAATTGCGATCCAATAAATTCCGGTCAAAAAATAACCAAAACCGAAAGCAAAACCGAGCCAAAAAATCTCTTTTCTTTTTTTGGCTTTTTCGAGCAACGCGTAAAAAACCGACAAAGAAATCGGCGCCGCAATAAAAAAATGCAAAGGCGCAAAAGCCAGACTGCAAAATCCTCCGGCAAGCAAGGCAATTAGAAATTTATTCTGCCAAAATTTATTTTTTTTCATTTCTTACGTAAACCTCAAAATCATGCTCAACTATTATGGTTGTTGGCTTTACCTCATCAAATATAGTTTTTTCTTGAGAGAAATTTATTCTTTTTGGATTGGCAATTTTACGCAAAAGAATGACCTGATTTTCGAAATGAAAATTTTGCAAAAACATTTTTTTAAAAAGCGGATCCAAAAAATAATATTCCAAAGTGCCAATTAGGCAGCGGTCTTTTTTGTCTAAAGATTCTGGTGTGTTATTAATGAAAATCACTTTGACGTTGGGATTTTTCACCTGATTTTTTACATCATCAAAAAGATAAGAAAGAGTAAGAACTTGATCTAAATCATCAGTTGCAAACATTTTAGCATTTCCAGCCAAGCCTCTGTTTGCCTGAATTGAAGCTACATGATATTTTTGGTAATCGGTTTTTTCTAAATAATTAATCAGTGGAAATTGATGGGCGTTTAAAATTGAAATCATCAAAATTCCGTCAGTTTTTTGTGGGGCAAATTCGTGAGAATAATAAGCCACCATGTCGGATAATTTATTTGGAAAAGTGCTTTTGCTGCCGCGGATGCTTTCAACGATTGAGTTTGTGTAAGCGTAGAACAAGCATGAAATTACTGAGCAAATTACAAAAACTGAAAGTGGCGAAAATTTGGGTAAAAATTTGCGTTCGAAGAAAAACAAAATCACGAATAAACTGCAAAGATTAAGCGCCACGTAAGCTGAGCCGCCAAAGGCTTGCGCAGAAAGGATTGTGATCAAAAATAAAGCTAAAATTAGCGTCGCAAAAGCTAGATTCTTGCCGAGAGATTTTTTGACCAAAATAAAAGGATAGATCAGAGCTAATGCCCACCAAAGATTGATGATTCCGCCAACGCCAAAAATTGCGACGGGCAACATTTCCAAATCAAACATCGGCAAAAAAGCTACGCCGCAAATGATGAAGAGATTTTTAGAAAGTCGAATTTGTTTTGATTGAACCAGATCAAAAATAAATTTTAGAAAGCAGCTTGTGGCAGCTGCAAAAAATATTGTGATTTGATCAACTGTGCCAATGTTTTCTAGCAAGATCAGCGAAGATGCGCCAAGAAAAAACAAGATTAAAATTTTGTCGTTAGGATCTGGTTTGAGGCGCGAGAAAATTAAAAAAATTAAAGAAAAAATTGCGATTCTTGAACCAAAATGGCGCCATAAATTTTCTACAAAGACTGATAAATCATCGTAGGCGGCGTAGGTTTTTGGCCACATCGGCACGATAAATTCAAAAAATTCTGGCGTGAATTTTAGCATCAAAAACAAATAGATCGCACCGATCAAAATCATAACAAATTTGTCGAGATGCGAGGCTGCTTTCTTTTGAAAAAAATATTTTAACTCAATGAATAAAATCAAAATTAGGTAATGCGGCTTAATGCAGGGCATCAATCCCATCAGGCATCCGCGCTGGATTAATTCTTTTTTCGTGAGGATGGTTTTTCTCTCAAAAGAAAATGCCAAATAAGGGTAAAGTGCGATTAAAAGCAGGCTGGTTTTAGTGCCAAATTCGCCGCTTTGTAGAGCGTAGGGACGTAAGAAAAAACCCAGAAAAAAACTGATAATCAGCAAATTGTAATGCGCCTTATTTTCGTAGAGCGTGGTTTTTTTTAAGATTTGCGCCGACCAAAAAATTGCAGCAAGAGCGAGAGAATTAATGACAATCTCAGAAAGAATAATCGGGCTTAGATGCAGTAATTGAGATAGTTGGTGCTGCGCGGCGTAGAAGTAAAATGACAGCGGAAAATTACTTTCAAAAAAGTCGTAATAATATTTGCCGCCGTGGACAATTTTTTTGCCCAAATTCAAATAAATGCCAGTGTCAGCGCCAATGTCGATTTGTGAACGCAAAAAAATGCTGAGCAAAAAAATGACGCTGCAGGATAAATTTAGAAATAAATTTGAGTGAAAAAAATTTTTATTGGTCATTTTTTCTAATATAAACCTCAACTTCAGCGTCAATGAAATCAGTGCTTTGAGGCAATTCTAAAGTGTTATTGTCGTCAAAAAATTTTACTTCTTTTTCGGCTTTTTGCAGCGTGATTATTTGATTGAGAAAAACGTAATTCTGCAAAAAAACTTTTTTAAATTCAGGGTCGCGCAAATAATATTCGAGAAAATTTATGGCGCAGCGGTCAAAGCTAATTTGATTTTTTTCGACAAAAATTAATTTATTTTCTTTGCGTTCAATTTGTTGTTTCAGCCTAGAAAACAAATAGTTGTCGGTCTCACTCATTTTATTTGAACCGCTAATTTTTTCATAAAGTGGGCCAAGATGCAGCGATGGTAAATGATTCGATTTTTTTGTGTAATTGCTTGCGGGATAAGTTGCGGCGATTCGGCTTGAAATGATTGTGATCTCGTCATTTTCGCGAGTGGTGCTTTTGATTTGCGTGATTATTTGATTATTTA
>CAIUFU010000092.1 GCA_903898475.1 uncultured Alphaproteobacteria bacterium
GACTTTGGAAGAACTGCGAGAGAAAGCTCTCCACCTCTCTCGCAATGATTGAATTGGCGTTTGTGAGGTTGTTGCTTGTTCGGTAAGAAAGACTTAGGACGGGTTCTAAAAAACACCGCATCTCACTAAAAATCATTTCTACAATTTTAATCAAATTCATCTATGCCAATATCAAAAGTAGCAGCAGGTTACGATCTTTATGAAGCATTGGATACAGCATTATCGATTGAGCCCCGAGATTTCAGCACAATCCCCCATTTAACATTTTATAATCCGGAAAACGAAGAGGATAACGTCTTTATCGAAGAAATTATCGGCATACTTATTCATCACTCAGCTGACGATGAAACATCTCGCGCATTATTAGAGCGTAGCTGCATTCGAAGCGTCGTTGTTGATGAGGTCAACATCGTACCAGACATCATTCAAAACAGCTTATTACTTGGTGCTGTAAACCACAGAAACCACGAGTTACTTCAATGTTTGGCTGAGCTCGGATTTAATCTCGGCCTCAAAGATAAAAACGGCAAAGACGCTTTTCAGGGCGTTGCTGAACAAGGAGTATTCAGGGTGGGGCAGGAAATTCCTGAGACGCATATAGCGAAAGAGTTTTCCGAGAGAGAGTATCCGCATTATTTTAAAAAGCGGACAAACTGAATTAAAGTCAAAGGCGCTGATAGATTTTGTATTATTTGGCCTCGACCGGCAACTAATCTCTTTGTATGATCACCTTAATACCAATAAATTAGCACCGGGAGAAAATCGATTTGAAGAATTCTTTAGCCCTAAAAATAGCAGACTAATTGGAGAAATTTTGGACGAATATAGTGAATATAGTAAAGATGCTCCAGAAAAATCTGCAGCTGTGCGCCGCGAACTGGACAGAACCTACCACACCTTCGAAGAGATTCTGCACAAGGTCGATCTAGAAGAGCAAACCGATGCAGGAGCGGGAATCGGATCAGAAATATCACCAGAACTACCATCAAATATTTTCGCAGCAAACTCTGAGTCCACCAGCAGACCCGGCAGTCCTACTATTAACACCAGCAGCGTTTGTGCTCTTAGCTAGGATTGCGCGTAAAAATCTTTAATTCAGTGCCGAAGCAAAAAAAAAGAAGTTTCTAAAATCTCTTTAGAAACTTCTTTTAAACTTTAATTGCAGACGATTTATCTCTCAACTTACTTTATAAATTAACGCCTTTAACGCGATGAATTAACTTCTGTCAGAAATTTTTTCACCGCCCTTAAATCAAGAACCCCGGCGCTTTCTTGACTGTAAAATTCTAACAGAGGCTCAGAAAGAAGTTTCAAAAACTGCTTTGAAACATCTTATTAAACTAAATTAGTTAAAAACATGCTGAATGAAATACTTCACCAAATGATAAACGAGGCGGTAAAAAAGCATCCTGATAATCTCGAAGCTATGTTAAATAGCTTAATTGATAACAGCCTTGAAGAGACTGCTGATTTGACTCTAACCCATATATTATTCGAATTAGCAACGGCAGAGCCGCCCAAAATTAAAGCCGCTAAGATTCTAATCGACAAAATGGATTTTGATTCATTTACAGATTCACAAAGTTTTGAGATACTTCACGCCATCACCAATCAAAGGGCTCCATTAGAAATAATTTATAAAGCTCTTAAATGTGGGTTAAGGGCATCTAGGCGGGACGTTGATAATAAAACTGCTCTCGACTTATTTTCTGAACAAAGTGGCCACTCTAGAAATCTAGAACTAACCAAATATGATGACGATCTTATTAAACTTCTTACAAACTATCCGCCAAGAACAACGGAATCAGAAACCAGGCCTTCAGCTACAGTTGAAAACTCGTCAATTCTCAGATTTATCACATCCTGTTTTCGCAGCCAATAAAAGACGCTATTGACGAGAAGTAAAATTTAAAAAAACTTTTTTATCTCAGATAATTTCACGTCACCATTTTGCGCCAAATCTTCCACCATCTTCCCAGCTAAAAGAACCGCCTCAAAACTGCGCTCAATATTGTCACTTAAAAAATCAATCGCCTGCCTCGAAAGCTTGATTTGCTTGCGTGAACAATTGCCGGCCAAAAGTAGTTTGATCGATTCCTGACTAGGATTTTTTATCTCAACTGAAAAAATATTTCTGAGCCGCGAGGCTAAATCCTTGAGAGAAAATTGGGGTACATTTCTGCTGCTTAGAATCAAAAATGCCTTAGCCTCAACTGCTGAATTTATTAATCGCAACACCAGCTCTTCATCTTTTATTTCCGCCACATTTTCTAAAATGTAAAACTTATTTGCGGCAAAAAAATTGGCCGGATTTACACTATTGATTCTTTCTTGATCTAAGAATTCAGCGCCAAATTTTTTAGCAAAAATATGCAGTAAATGGGTTTTGCCGGAAGACTTAGCGCCCTTTAAAACTAAAGACTGAAACTGCGAAGTGGCAAAATCTTTTTGCTCAAAAAATTTTTTTAAAAAATTAATCGCGGCAGAATTTTCTGTAAGCGGCAAAAAATCTTCTTCTTTAAAAAGTTCAGATTTAGTGCTGGTTTGAAATGGCAAAAATAGTTGCAAGAAGCTACTCGATTACTTTTGGCACTGCAAAATATCCGTATTTCGCGTCTTTTGAATTTTTCAAAACATCTTCGGCAATATTGCCGTCACTGACCACGTCGGCATTTAAGCGCAGAGATTCGCCGTGAATGTTGGTTAGAGGCTCAACATTGTCGGTATTAACTTCGTTAAGTTGCTCAACCCAACCAATGATGCCACCCACTTGCTTTGCTAAATTTTCACGATCTGCTTCTAGCACTTCAATGCGTGCAAGACGCGCAACTTTTTTGATATTTTCTGACGTGACGTTTGACATGTTTTTGAGAAAAAAATTAGGTTTTTTAAGAAAATGATTTTTAACAATTTAAGCCCTGTAAATCAAGCTTTGCCAAGCAAAGGCCGCCTAATGGCGCTTGATGTTGGCAGCAAAAGAATCGGCATCGCAATTTCTGATGAATCGCGTTTTTTAGCGACACCGAAATTAATTTTAGAACGACTCAGCAATCAAAAAGATTTTGAGAAAATTAAAAAATTTTTAGAAGAAAATCAAATTGTCGCAATCGTGATCGGACACCCACTTGCGATGGATGGCAGCAGAATTCCGATGACCGAATTTAGCGAGAAATTTGCCAAAAACTTTGACGATTTTTTAGAAAAAAAATTACCGATTTTTCTTTTTGAAGAAAGACTAACCAGCTTTGAAGCCAGAGATGTCAACGCTTCGGGGGTTTCACGCAAAAAAAATAAATTTATCGATGACATTGCCGCGAGCTTTATTTTGCAGCATTTTCTGGATGAAGTTTCCTCTTCGTAACCAACTCCCAAGTCATGCTTCGACAAGCTCAGCATGACTTTGAAAGATTTTTTACTCGTTAGTTAAAATCTCCTTCAACGCCCCCACCAAATCCAAAATCATCTTTTCATCGTGAAGTGGCGTCGCTGTAATACGCAACCGCTCATCTCCTTTTGCAACAGTCGGATAATTAATGTGCTGAATGTAAATATTAAATTCGTTTAGAAGCCGCGCCGAAATATCGCGCGCCCTCACCGCATCACCAATTCTCACTGAAATAATGTGTGACTCATTTTCAACAATTTTCGCACCAATTTTTTGCAATTCGCTTTTAAGACGCGTCACATTTTGCTGCATTTTTTGGCGCTCGACTGAACTTTTTTGCAAATGCGAAATATTGGCAAGCGTTGCCGCAGCAATTACCGGAGGCAGTGCGGTGCTAAAAATAAATCCCGAAGCGGTGCCGCGAATCGCATCAATAATTTCTGATTTTGCCGTAATGTAACCGCCGATTGTACCAAAAGATTTTGCGAAAGTTCCCTGAATGATGTCGATCTGATCTGATAGGCCAAGTTGCTCGCAAAGGCCCGCACCTGTGGCGCCATAAATGCCAACACCATGCACTTCATCAACAAAAGTTAGCGCGCCATATTTTTTAGCCAAAGCACTAATTTCAGCAACTTTACCAAAATCGCCATCCATTGAATAGACTGATTCGAAGATGATTATTTTGGGTTGGTCTTGAGGAAATTCTTGAAGCAATTCTTCAAGATGCGCCATGTCGTTGTGACGGAAAACTCTTTTATCGAGCCGACTATTTTTAATGCCCGTAATGATTGAAGCGTGATTTTTTTGGTCAGAAAAAATCACTAAATGCGGAATGATTTTTGCCAAAGCTTGAATCGTCGCGTCGTTAGCAACGTAGCCTGAAACAAAAGTGAGCGCGGCTTCTTTTTGGTGCAACTGGGCTAATTTTTTTTCAAGTGCGGTGATTGCATGGTTAGTTCCAGAAATATTTCTAGTGCCGCCCGCACCAACACCGTAAGACTTTAGAGCGTTAATCGCCTCAGCAATTGCCTCAGGATTTTGACCCATGCCGAGGTAATCGTTAGAACACCAAACGACAATTTTTTGGCCGTTTTTATTGTTGATGGCGCAAGGAAACTCGCCGCAAATTCGCGAAATATCGACAAATTCGCGGTAACGATTTTCGCTACGTAATCCTGCGATTGCTTGCTTGAAATAGTTTAGCATGGGGCAAATTAAAATTTTGTTTTTCGTTTTTAAAAGATTCCTGCCCGACGGGCAGCAATCTTCTTTTTTTTATGAATTCAATAAAATCAAGGGTTTAGAGCCGGTGGGGTGTCAAAAATCGCCTGCAGCTTTTTACTCTTTTTTCGCGGCATCACAATGATTACGCCACATAAAATTACTAGCGATCCAACAATTACCCAGAAATCAATCACTTCTCCAAAAGCAAAGTAAGAGATGATTGCGGTGAAAATTAGCCGCGTGAAATCAAAAGGCTGCAAGTAAGACAGATCAGCTTTGGCGTAAGAATTAGAAATGCAAATGTGAGTTAAATTTGAAACCAATCCAAGCAAAGCAAACCACAAAATATTTTCAAAACTTAGGGCTTTAACGTAAGGCAGTGCAAAAGGAATTGAACAAAGAAACATGGTCAGCGACATATACGCCACAATGGTTTGCGGCTTTTCAGTTTTGGTCATGGTTTTGATTAGGATGTTAGAAATGATCCACAAAAACACCGAGGCAAAAGAGAAAAAATAGGCGTTGTTAAATTCTTTAAACCCGGGGCGCAAAATAATTAAGATGCCGATGAAGCCAATGAAGCTGGCCATCCAAGTCTTAGCCTTAACTTCTTCTTTTAAGTAAAATACGGCAACAATCGTGGTTAAAATTGGAATGATGAAACTGATCGAAACCGCCTCCGACAAGGGCAAAACAGTGACTACGTGAAACCAAATAAACATCGAAATCAAACCATTCACGCCACGAAAAATATGCAGTTTGATTTTTTTAGTTTTGAAAACGCTTTGGTAATCAGCAGTGATTTGTGGCACAAAAAACAACAGCCCAAAAAAATTGCGCAGCATCACGATAAAAAAAATGTGAAATTCTGCTGACAAAAAGCGCACCAACGAAATTAGCACCGACGCCAAGAAACATGCGCCAATTGCGTAGCAAATGCCTTGAGAGTTGTTAGAAAGCTTGTGAAAAAATGACATTACTTGGAAAAAGAATGGATATTTTAGAGCGCCATTCTGGTTGGTAATTTTTTGCTTGTCATGCGAGTCTTTCTTTTTTTATGTCGAAAAAAACTACCTACAAAATCTTGTTAATCCTTCTGATTGCTTTGCTTGCGCTTGAGGGCTCAGTTGTGATTTTAAATGATTTCTTTTTTGAAAAAGTTGCCGCTCGCGAAATTGCCGCAAGACAACTTCCCAAAGAAACTGCCAATGCGGTGAAACACGCCTACGCTGCCAGCCTGCTTTACAGCGGCTTTCGCACGATTTTCTTAAGTAAAAATGCCGCAAAAAATGCGACGATTTTTTTCGGCAAGGTTAATGAAGTTGCTGAGATAGTTTTTAAAACTAATCGCGATTCGACTTTGGAGATGATGAAAGATTTGGAAAATAATTTGATCGGGATTGTTGCAGCAGAGTGGCTTGAAGAAAATCACAAGGACAATCGCATTGGATTTATTGGCGATTTGGCGGAAAAGAAAATTTTGATTTTGTCTTACGAAGATGTGGCTTTGGAAGATACGGAAAAGAGAAAAGCCAAAATTTCTGCCGATTATTTTATGGCCGCAAAGTGGTTTGAAACAAATCGAGAAGAGATTGAAAAACTAAGTCAGCTGAAAATCGCAAGTTAAGCAACTCCCCTCCTTGAAAAGGAGAGGCTTTAGACCGAGTTTTGTGAAAAATCTGATTACTCCTTCAGCCCGCGATAAAATCCAACCGCATCACGACTTGTTGAAATGCGGTTAAAATTAATCGATTCAATAAAAATCCCTTCAAGCGACCGCGCTCTCGACAAAGCCACATAAGCCTGACCGGGACTAAAAACATCCGAAAGATCACAAGAAATTTTGTCCAAAGTAAGCCCTTGCGATTTGTGAATTGTCATCGCCCAAGCCAGAATTAGCGGCACTTGGCTGGTTGAGGCATCGGTTACAACAATTTTTTTCTCTTCGTCGTAGCGCTCAATTACCCACTCTTCGGGAGCGATTGTCAGAATTTTTCCATTAGCAAATTCAACAACTGGGTAAGATTTTTTAGTGCTAAAACTTTGCACAATCCCCAGCGAGCCGTTGATGATTCCATCTTTTTGGTAAGTATTTTTAATCATCATCACCTGCGCTCCAACCTTTAGCTTCAGGCTTTGCGAAGCCATGCAGTTTTTCTTTAAAAATTCAACTTTGTCGGGCAAACCAGAATATTCCGCCTCGTGAGTAATTTCTTCGCGAGGAATTTTTTTGAGTTCTTCTGAGTTAATTCTTGCCACTTTTTCATTGTGAGTGGTCAAAATTGTCGGGCGAATTGCTTGATTGTCATCCTTAGCGTTAAGCCTTGATTCAAGAACTTCGCGGTCACTTTGATCAAGCTTGCCAAAACGCAAATTATTTAAAATTTTAATAAATTTCTGATCCGATTGGCGAAAAATTTCTTCGAGCTCAAAAGTTTCTAAATTGAGATTTTTCCAAGCCTGCGAGTGAAAACAAAAATTAAAATCTCCGCCACGATTAACCGGCGGCAATTGCAAAAAATCACCAAACAACAACATCTGCACGCCACCCATCGGCGCATTATTTTCGCGAATGCGGCGAAAAACTTGATCGAGAATTTCAAAAACTTCCGCCGAAATCATCGAGATTTCATCAATTGCCAAAGCCTTGGCCTGCCTGATGCGGCGTCTGATGCGACTGAATTTGCCGCTGAGAATATTACCAACAATTTGATCGATTGGCAAATTAGCCAAACCAATTCCGGCCCAAGAATGAATCGTAGCGCCGCCAATATTTACGGCAGCAATTCCGGTGCTAGCAGTGATTTCTAAGCCGAGATGTCCATAATTTCTTTTGAGAAAATTTAAAAGGTAGGATTTTCCGCTACCCGCGCCGCCAGTGACAAAAAGGTTTTTGCCAGCTTTGAATGCCTCAATGACGGATTTTTGTTGCAGCGAAAGTGAGGAGAGATCTGGGTTTGTTTGTGAGGTGTGAATCATGAAAAAAAATCCCCCTCGCCAGTTAGACGAGAGGGATATTTAAATTAGTTTTTCGCTCTAGTTGCAGCGATTTTTTCTTTAAGAGCACCAAGCTCAAGAGCTCCTGGGATCAATTCTTCGCCGATTACGAAACCAGATCGGAAGAGCGTCGTGTAGGGAAAGAGTGTCTTCGCCTGTGTAGATC
>CAIUFU010000093.1 GCA_903898475.1 uncultured Alphaproteobacteria bacterium
CAGGGGGAAAAACGCCAAGTTACCCTGATTTTCATCTACAACATCAAGAAAGCCGTAGCCGTGATCCATAATCAAAGAATAGCGCAAACAATCCCAAGCACAAAGGTCGGTATAACTTTTTCCCACATCCAACAAAATATAAAACTCGACCAATTGTTGAAAAAAAAATAGTAATGAGACCACCATCAATAGTCTCATTACTACCTCAGAACTCCATCTTCCGGAAGACAAATCACTTTCCAGTTTAGCCAGATGAATTTTAAGCTTATTGACCAAAGTAATTATTCCTTATTTTGGATTTGCTTTGTTGCCATTGCCATAAACTCTTCCACACTCATTACGCTTTGAGTTTCTTCACCAAATTTTCTTACCGAAACCGAACCAATTTCTGCCTCTTTTTTGCCAATCGCTAAAATGTAGGGAACTTTTTTCAAAGAATGTTCGCGGATTTTTGCGTTGATTTTTTGGGCGTCGAAATCGGCTTCAACTCTAAATCCGGCGGCCTTTAATTTTTCAACAACTCCACCCGCATATCCGTCAGAATCATTGGTGATTGTTGCTACCACCATTTGCACTGGCGCTAACCAAAGTGGAAAATTTCCGGCGCAATTTTCGATCAACATGCCAATGAATCTTTCAAAGCTTCCTAAAATAGCGCGATGCAACATTACTGGACGCTTCTTAGATCCATCAGTTGCGATGTAGCTTGCATCTAATCTTTCTGGCAAAATGAAATCGACTTGCAAAGTGCCGCATTGCCACTCGCGACCAATCGCATCCACCAAAGTGAATTCCAATTTCGGGCCATAAAATGCGCCTTCGCCAGCCTGAATTTCATATTCAAGACCTGCTTGCTTTACCGCTTCAGCCAAAGCTGCTTCAGCGCGATCCCAAGTTTCATCTGAGCCAGCGCGCTTTTCAGGACGAGTCGAAAATTTTACGTCAACTTTTGTAAAACCAAAATCTTGGTAAACCTCTTGAAGCAATTTGCAGAAAGCCACAGTTTCGGAATTGATCTGACTTTCTTCGCAAAAAATATGTGCGTCATCTTGCGTGAATGCCCGCACTCGCATGATGCCATGCAGCGATCCCGAAGGTTCATTACGGTGACAAGATCCAAACTCCGCCATGCGCAAAGGCAATTGTCGGTAAGATTTTAGCTCTTGGTTAAAAATTTGTACGTGGCACGGACAGTTCATGGGCTTGATCGCAAGCGTGCGTTCTTCGCTTTCGGCAACAAACATATTTTCGCGGAATTTTTCCCAGTGACCCGATTTTTCCCACAAAATTTTATCAACCATTTGCGGCGTTTTCACTTCAACGTAGCCGTCTCTTTCAAGCTTGCCGCGAATGTAGCTTTCAATTTCGCGAAAAATTACCCAGCCTTTCGGGTGCCAAAATACTGAACCGACAGCCTCTTCTTGAATGTGAAATAAATCCAACGCCCGACCGATTTTGCGGTGATCGCGTTTTTCGGCCTCTTCCAACATTTTCAAATGATTTTCCAGCGACTCTTTGCTTTCCCAAGCGGTGCCGTAAATTCTTTGCAGCATTTCATTTTTAGAATCGCCGCGCCAGTAAGCGCCGGCCAATTTCATCAATTTGAAATGCTTAACATGCGCAGTTGAAGGAGCGTGTGGCCCGCGGCAAAGATCGATGAAATTTCCTTGGCGATAGAGCGTGATATCTTGATCTTGAGGAATTGCTGAAATGATTTCGGCTTTGTATTTTTCGCCAATTGAAGCGAAAAATTTAGCGGCGTCATTGCGACTCCAAACCTCGCGCACCAAAGGCTCATCGCGCTTAACGATTTCGCGCATTTTATTTTCGATTCTTTCTAAATCTTCCAAAGCAAAAGGAGTTTTGCGGGCAAAATCATAAAAAAATCCATGCTCAATTGCCGGCCCGATTGTAACTTGAGTGTCTGGAAACAACTCTTTCACAGCTTCCGCCATGATGTGCGCCGCGTCGTGGCGGATAATTTCTAAAGCATCAGCGCCCGATTTTGGCGTGATAATTTCAATTGCCGCATCATTTTCAATGGCGCGCGAAAGATCGCGAATTTCGCCGTTTACCTTGATTGCAAGCGCCACTTTGGCGAGCGAAATCGAGATCGATTTAGCGATTTCTTCCCCACTAACATTGCGAGAAAATTCACGCGCAGCGCCATCGGGGAAAGTTATTTTGATTTGCTTAGACATTTGAAAAGGGAAATGAATTAACCGAATTTGAGACCATAAAAATTAAGGTCGCCGATCTTTTAAAGCG
This sequence comes from uncultured Alphaproteobacteria bacterium, assembly GCA_903898475.1. Classification (GTDB taxonomy): domain Bacteria; phylum Pseudomonadota; class Alphaproteobacteria; order Rickettsiales; family UBA1997; genus UBA2645. The sequence continues at coordinate 2,269 of CAIUFU010000093.1, forward strand.
AGCTCAAATTGCCAAAAACCCTTGATTGTAGATTGAGCGCAAAAGAGCTTTTTAACTTTTGGATCAATGTGATCTAACTCTTCTCTAACGCTATGGTGATAATGATTAGTATGAGTTTGTTGGACCGGCCCGCCGTCGCTTTGGATGAACATAAGCTCTGAGTTTTTGCCTCATGAGCTATGGCGGGCATCCTTCGCTCTAACGATCTCCGCCTAACAGTCCCGCCCTCTGGGCTGGCCTGCCAGCCGAAGCTCGTAAGAGCGAAGGATGGTGGAGCTAACGAGAGTCGAACTCGTGACCTCTTGCATGCCATGCAAGCGCGCTACCAACTGCGCTATAGCCCCATATATTTGATTTGTAACCGGAAGGATTTTTTTTCGAAGAGGCGCGCATCAAATAGATTATCTTCGAAAACTGCAATTGGTTTTTTGTAAATCGGGGCAATTGGGAATTTGGTGACAGTGTAACGCTTAGTTAATTGGTGCACTGTTCTTAGAACCCGTCCTAAGTCTTTGACTTATTAAAAATCCTGAGCCAATCCTTTGTCATCAATAACAAGGGAGGTTCATGAACAAGAAAAAATATCCAAGCAGCATTACTCGAGAGCAATTTGCTAAAATTGCACCATTAC
>CAIUFU010000094.1 GCA_903898475.1 uncultured Alphaproteobacteria bacterium
ATTGGCTTCTGAACATCCCAAAGCTGACGCTGAATTTTTCTCCACCACCATCACTTGATGCCCCGCGCGCGCCAAAAAATAAGCGCTCGATACGCCAACGACCCCCGCTCCTAAAACTATTACTTTCATCGCAAAATTGTCTTTTTAAATTGAAGAAAAACCCAGCAACTAAACTATTGAAATGCTAGATAAACCCAATGTTTTCAACATTCCAGCGAATTATCATTTTTTCGAATCACTCTTTGATTGGGCCGAAAAAAAATTCGGTGCAGAAATTTCTCAGGTAAAATTTTTTCTACCAAATCGCCGCTCTTGCCGTGAGTTTCGTGAAGTTTTTTTGCAGAAAAAAACCAATACAATCCTACCGCAAATTAAGGCGATTTCAGATATTTCTTACGAAGATTTTTTTGATTTTTTGCCCAACCTTGAAGCCAAAGAAAACATCGATGAACTCTTGAAAATCAAGACTCTCTCGGGAAGCGATTATCTTTTTTTCTTAAGCCAAGAAATTCAAAAGCTCTCAATCTTTGGCCAAGATCTTGATTTTGAACAAGCTTTCAAAATTGCCATCAACCTGCAAAGCCTCTTTGATGATATTGAGCGCGAAGAAATTGATTTAAAAAAACTTGAAGAAATTGATGATTCTAACCTATCGCAGCATCGCTTGCTGACTCTCGATTTTTTGAAGAATTTTCACGTTCAAATTAAAAACTCTCTGCTCAAAAAAGATGTGTTTTTTGCCAGTTCGAGTCAAAATTTTATTATTCAGAAATTCGTCTCTTTGTTAGAAAAACAAGGCTCCAAAACACCAATTGTCATTGCCGGATCAACCGGCAGCGTTTCTTTTAGTTCAAAATTAATTTGCGCTATTTCACAAAAAAACTTCGTCGTCTTGCACGGCGCAAGTGATGAAGATTTTGCCAATGAAAATCACCCGCAATTTTTTCTAAATCGCTTAATAAAATTTTTAAAAATTGAAAAAAAAGCGATTGGTCAAATCGCCGAAGAAAAATTTTCTCTAAGCCCGCAAAGCAGGCAAAAACTGATTTCATTGATGATGATGCCAAGCGCCGAAACGCTGAAATGGCAAGAAGTTTCAAAATATTTAGATGTTGAAAACACGTCGCAAGATCTAGCAAAAAACTTTCATTTAATCGAAGCCAAGAACGAAATCGAAGAAGCAAAAATCATTAAATTAATTTTGTTCGAAGCGCTGCAAAGCAACAAAAATTCAGCCTTAATTACTAACAATGATAAGCTGGCGAAACTTGTGAAACTTGAGCTCGAACAAAGCCTCTTACCTTTCAACGACACGCGAAATTTGAGCATTTTTAATTCACATTTGGTGAATTTTTTGCTGCTGATTTTGGAATTAATTGAGAGCGATTTTAATTCACACAGCTTGCTTGCGATTCTGAAAAACCCGCTTTGTGCTTACTCGCAAGATACAAAGCTTTTAGCTGATTTTGAAATTAAGATTCTGCGCCAAGACCGTGCTAATTCTGGCTTAGATGGCATTAAGAAAAAGTTAGAAAATGACAAAATATTGAAGGAATTTTTTAAAAATTTCTGCGCTGATTTTTCTGAATTTTCAACTTTCACCCTCGCCTCACAAACTTCTGCTTTGATTAAAACGGCAGAAAATCTCAGCAAAAAAACTTGGCAGCAATTGCTAGAGCCGGAACCGGCGCAGATCGAGCTTTTTGAATTTTTTGAAAAGTTAAAAACTCAAAAAGAAATCACCCTCAATTCCAAAAATCTTTTAAGCAGTTTTAAAACTTTACTGTCGCAACTTAGCTATTTTGAAAAGTCTGACGCCAGCGCTCCAATTCAGATTCTATCGACTATTGAAGCGCGATTACTCAATTACGATTTGGTGATTATTGCTTCACTTAACGAAGGCGATTTTCCGCAAGTTGAGGCAGAAAATTGGCTGGGTAAAAAAATCAAAAAAGATTTGGGAATTGACCGTGTGTTAAAAAAATCTGGCCAAAGCGCTTACGATTTTTGCAATTATTTGTCGAATCAATCTGTGGTTTTAACACGCTGCAAAAGCAGTAATGGCGCGGTTTTGATTGAGTCTCCTTTCTTGCTAAAATTTAAAACCCTCTGCCAAAAAATTGGTGTTAGCTTAAATTCTGGCGAAAAATATTTCGCCTTACTTACCAAAACAAATGAGGTGGAAAGCAGACAAATCAAAGCTGCAAACCCAAAACCAAAAATTGAATTTCGTCCGAAAAAAATTTCGATCACCGATATTTCCAAATTGCTTTCTGATCCTTACGACATTTACGCCAAAAAAATTCTGCAATTAAAAGAGTTAGAAAAAATCGATTTCGAACCAAGCTACGCCGAGTTTGGCAGCTTTATTCACAAGGCTTTAGAAGAGTTTGTCAAAAACCCAAAAGAAGAAAATTTCTTGGAAAAAGCTCAGAAAATTTTTGAGGAATATTTTTTATTTTCCGAAAGCAAATTGATTTGGTGGCCAAAATTTGAAAATATTTTTGCTGAATTTGTTAAAGAGAATCAGCGCTTTTTGAATCTGGAGAATCGCGTTGAAATCCCTGCTGATGTGGTTGTTGCAGGAATCACAATTCGCGGAAAAATCGATCGCGTGATTGTAAATGACGAAGGCGGTTTGGAAATTTTTGATTACAAAACCGGCCAAGTTCCAAGCAAAAAAGATGTGATGCTGGGCATTAATCCACAGCTCACGCTTGCAGCATTGATGATGCTGGAGGAGAAAATTTCTTCGCTAAATTATTGGAAATTATCTTCATCATCGGCGAGCGAAATTAAAAAAATCTGCGATGACAGTGAAGAAATCTTAATTTTAACTGCAGCTGCCAAAGCGGGCCTTGCAAAACTTTTCGAGTTTTTTGCCAATGAAGAAAATGGCTACACCGCAACTGATAATTCCGAAAGAAGTGACTATAAAAACTTAGCCAGAAACGAGGAAATTAACAAATGACCCAGCGCTACAAATTAATAATCGAATATGATGGCAGCGGCTATTGCGGCTTTCAGAAACAATTTGGCATCCCAGAAAAATCGATTGAAGAAATTTTGGAAGAAGCGGTTTTTAAAAT
>CAIUFU010000095.1 GCA_903898475.1 uncultured Alphaproteobacteria bacterium
ATATTGAAAACTTGTTTAAAAATTTTAGCGAAAGCAAAAAGCAGTCTGAAATTCTAGCAGCAAAAAATCTGCCGGTTCCAGCTTACGAACAAGCCTTAAAAGCTAGCCATATTTTGAATTTACTTGATGCGCGAGGTGCGGTTTCAGCCAATGAACGCGCTTCTTACATTGGGCAAATTCGTGGTTTGGTAAAAGCGGTGTGCGAGCTAGTTGTTGCAAAAGGATAATTTTTTAAAACTTAAAACTAAATTTTATGACCGAGTTCGATCCAGTTCTCTACCTCGAAAAAATCATTAATTTACTAAACCAACTTCCAAGCGTCGGGCCATTAGTTTTGGTGATGTGTATCTTTTACGCCTACAAAAGATTTTCGATCTTTTCCTACCTCTTCATTCTAACCATTTATTTTTTACGCTGCGATTTCGGCCAATTATTCTGGGGCACTTACGCCTTTTTGGCCACATTCCTTGCGGTTCCAACCGTTCGTAGAATTGTAATTACTAGCAACCTAGTTGTCTTAATCAAAAAACTTGGGCTGCTACCAAAAATTTCCGAAACCGAAAAAATTGCTCTAACTTCAGGAACTGTTTGGGTTGATGGTCAGCTTTTTTCTGGTCGCCCAAATTTCAAATGGATCTTCGCCCAAAAATATCCGCACCTAACTGCTGAAGAAAAATCTTTCATGGATAATGAAACAGAAGAGCTTTGCAAAATTTGCTCTGACTACGAAGTGCAGCATTTGCGCGACTTGCCAGAAAATGTTTGGAATTTTTTGCGCGAAAAAAAATTCTTCGGCATGATTATTCCAAAAGAATTCGGCGGACTTGGCTTTTCAGCTTATGCTCACAGCTGCGTAATTCAAAAACTTGCTTCACGTTCAGTGCCTTTGGCAATCACCGCCATGGTGCCAAATTCTCTCGGGCCTGCTGAACTTTTAATGCATTACGGCACTCAGGCACAACGCGATCACTATTTGCCACGTTTGGCTGATGGTCGTGAACTTCCTTGCTTTGCACTAACCGAGCCCACCGCAGGATCTGACGCCACTTCGATCATTTCTAACGGCGTTCTTTTCAAAGATGAAAAAGGCGAAATTAAAATGCGCCTTAATTGGAACAAACGCTACATCACTCTTGGCGCTTACGCTACCGTGATTGGAGTTGCTTTCCAACTAAAAGATCCAGAAAAACTTATTTCTGACAAAGAAGATGTCGGCATCACTTGCGCTTTGATTCCGCACACCACCCAAGGTGTTCGCCAAGGTCGCAGACATGATCCTCTTGCCACTCCATTCGTAAATTCTCCACTCAATGGCGAAAATGTTATTGTTGGCCTAGACACCGTAATTGGCGGCAAAGACGGACTTGGCAAAGGCTGGAAAATGTTGATGGAATGTTTAGCGGCGGGTCGCGGCATTTCACTTCCTTCAACTGGAACTGGTGGTTCAAAATTAGTAGCGCGCGTTGTTAGTGGCTACTCGGCAATTCGCCAACAATTTGGCACCGCAGTTGGAAAATTCGAAGGTGTTGAAGAAGTTTTAGCTCGTATTGCTTCACGCACCTACGCAGTTGACGCCATGCGCGCCTTCACTGCCGGCTCAATTGATTCAGGTGATAAACCAGCTGTAATTACTGCAATTGCCAAATATCACGGCACCGAAATATTTCGCCAAAACATCAATGACGGCATGGATATTTTGGGTGGTCGCGCCATTATCCGCGGGCCCCGCAACCTTTTGGCAAATGCTTATTTCTCAACACCAATTTCCATCACAGTTGAGGGTGCCAACATTATAACGCGCAGCCTAATCCATTTCGGACAAGGTGCGATTATGTGTCACCCTTACGCTTACAAGGAAATGGATGCTCTAGAAAAAAACGATCTCAAAGCTTTCGATCACGCATTTTTTGCTCACATTAATCACTTAATCAGCAACTTAGCACGCTCGATTATTCTCTCTCTAACTCGCGGCTATTTCAGAAAACCTTTCAAAAATGGCGTCATCGGAAAATATGAACGCAAAATCGCTTGGTGCTCTGCAACCTTCGCGTTACTTGCTGACGTTGCGATAGCGAAATTTGGCGGCAATTTGAAACGTAAAGAAAAAATCAATGGCCGCTTTGGCGACGCTCTTTCTGCAATGTATATTGGCGTTTGTATCTTGAAAAAATTTGACGAAAACGGTCGCAAAAAAGAGGAAATTCCTTTGGTTGAACATGCCATGAAAGAGCAACTTGGCAAAGCGCAAGTTGCAATTGACGGGCTTTACCAAAATCTTTTTGGCTGTGTTGGAAAATTCTTCTTATTTCCTTTCGCAATGTGGTCGCGTTTCAATGCTTTCGCATGCCCTGCTAGTGATTCTTTGGGACATAAAGTTGTTAAAAACTTCCTAAAAAATGGCGAGTTTCGCGATAATTTGACTGACGGAATTTTTGTTTCAAAAGACAAAACCGACAATCTCGGCCGCATCGAAAACGCTCTGGCTTTGAATGAAAAAGCCTTAGTAGCTTTTGAAAAAATTAAAGCTGCGATCAGACGCGGTGATTTACCAAAACGTCGAGTTGAAGATTTACTAGAAACCGCTCACGAAAAATCAGTGATTGATTTGCAAGAGTTGCACACAATTAACGACGCTCAAACCGCGGTTCTGGACGCGATGCAGGTCGATGAATATTCACTGGAAGACTATAAGAAAATTTAACTAAACACACACCGTCATCCTTGGTTTACGAAGTAAATCGAGGATCTCTTGAGGCTAAAACTCCTGAGATCCTCGAATGCTTTGCATTCAAGGATGACGAGCTTTTTATAAGATAAAAACGATGATCCTGCTAATCGACAACTATGACAGCTTCACCTACAACCTCTACCACTACTTGATCCAAGCTGGTGAAAAAGAGGTTGTGGTGAAGCGCAACGACGAAATTTCTGTTGAAGAAATCAAAAAACTAAATCCCCGCGGCATTGTTTTATCTCCCGGACCTTGCACCCCAAATGAAGCCGGAATTTGTTTAGAAGTTATCGAGAAACTAAAAGGAATTTTCCCAATTTTTGGCGTTTGTTTGGGCCATCAATCAATCGGCCAAGCCTTTGGCGGCAATGTGGTAAAAACTTACCCGATGCACGGAAAAATCAGCGAAATGATTCACAGCGGCAAAAATTTATTTAAAGGCCTGCCCTCACCTTTCAAAGCTACACGCTACCATTCGCTGATTATTGAAAAAGAAACTTGCCCGAAAAATTTAGAAGTTACGGCGTGGACTGCGGACGGAATCATCATGGCAATCGCTGACGAGAAATTAAAAATCTACGGCGTGCAATTTCACCCTGAGTCAATTGCCTCAGAACATGGGCATCAGATTATTCGGAATTTCTTGGAGTTAATTTAAACCTCCTCTTCCCTCCACTCCCAAGTCATGCTGAGCCTGTCGAAGCATGATTCA
>CAIUFU010000096.1 GCA_903898475.1 uncultured Alphaproteobacteria bacterium
CATATTATTACCATTGAAGATCCGGTGGAGTTTGTTCACAAAAATAAAAAATCTCTAATCAACCAACGCGAAGTTGGTAACAGCACTTTGTCTTTTGCTAATGCTCTAAAAAGCGCGCTTCGTGAAGATCCGGATGTGGTTTTGGTTGGAGAATTGCGTGACGTTGAAACGATTCACTTGGCTTTAACTGCCGCTGAAACGGGTCACTTAGTTTTAGGAACTTTGCACACCAGTTCTTCCGCTCAAACTATTAACAGAATTATTGACGTATTTCCTCCGCAAGATAAGCCGGTTGTGCGCACTATGCTTTCAAGTTCTATCAAAGCAGTAGTTTCTCAACGTCTCTTGAAAAAAGAAGGCGGTGGCAGATGTGCTGCTTACGAAATTATGATTGCGAATTCTTCGATTCGTAACCTGATTCGCGAAGACAAAATTCCTCAAATGAACTCAATTATTGAATTGGGTAAAAAAGTTGGGATGTGCCTGATGAAAGACTCGATTAACGATTTATTAATGAGAGGTGTAATCAGCCAAGAAGTTGCTGAAGAAGCTTTACTTGCTAACGACTAAAATTTTAAACAATTACGCAAAATCATGAAATCAATCTTCAGAACTAAGAGTATTGAAAGCACTTTAGCTAGTGCCAAAAAAAATTCTTTGAAAAAAACTTTAACCGCTTTGGATTTAGTTTTGCTATCAATTGGTTGTATTATTGGTGGCGGAATTTTTGTTTTAACCGGTGTTGCTGCTGCTAAATATGCTGGTCCGGCCATTTCTCTTTCTTACTTTTTTTCTGGGGTTGTTTGTATTTTTGCTGCCTTGGCCTACACCGAGCTGGCTGTGATGATTCCGGTTGCTGGTAGCGCTTACACTTACGCTTATGTTGTTCTTGGTGAGTTTATTGCATGGCTGGTTGCTTGGGCATTGATTTTAGAATATACCTTAATCTCTTCAACCGTTGCTGCAGGATGGTCTGGCTACTTTGTCGGAATTCTAAAAACTGCCGGTGTAGCTTTTCCGGAATATCTCGCCAAAGGTCCGTTTGAAGGTGGCTTGATTAATCTTCCCGCTGTCTTCATCTGTATTTTCATCGGTTCACTATTGGTGCGCGGCACTAAAGAAAGTTTGATCATTAATCGTGTTTTAGTTGCGATCAAACTTGGAGTTATTTTTCTATTTTTAGCCTTTGCTGCTCCTCACATTAAAATGGAAAATTATGCTGAATTCATGCCATTTGGCTGGAACGGCGTAATCGTTGGCGCCGCTGCAATTTTCTTTGCCTATCTTGGTTTTGATGCCATTGCTACAACTGCTGAAGAATGTAAAAATCCTAATCGTGATTTGCCGATTGGCATCATTGGCGGGCTGCTAATTTGCGCGGCACTTTACCTAATCGTATCTTTGGTTCTTACCGGCATCGTTCATTACAGTGAACTCAACAATGCCGAGCCGATGGCTTACGCTTTACGAGCTAATGGCAGCAATATTGGTTCAGCCTTGGTTGCTACGGGAACGGTTGCCGGATTAATGGCGGTGCTTCTGGTCTTTATGTATGGCCAATCTCGCATCTTTTTCGTGATGGCTCGTGATGGTTTGCTTCCACCAGTTTTTAACAAATTACATAAAAAATTCGGCACTCCTTATTTCGGCTGCCTCTTCGTTGCTTTTGCTACCGCAATGATTTCTGGATTTACCCCAATTCAAATCATGGGCGATCTTTCTAGTCTTGGAACTTTGTTTGCCTTCGTAATGGTTGCAGTTGCTGTGGTGGTTCTGCGCATCAAGAGACCTGATTTGGAAAGACCTTTCAAATGCCCTGCAGTATTTGTAGTTGGGCCTTTAGCGGTTTTGAGCTGCGGTTATTTGCTTTACCAACTATTCCTAAAAACTGGTATTTTCTCAATTCTTTGGTTCATGCTGGGCATCGTAGTTTACTTCGTTTACGCCTACAAAAAAAGCCCTTTGAATAAGGTCAAATAAGATTATTACATGCTTGACCTATTCCGTAAAAAAACCATTGAAGACCTCGTTGCCTCTTCTGAAAAAAATTCTTTCAAAAAAACTTTAGGTGCTTTCGACCTAATATTGATCGGTATCGGTTGCACAATCGGTACCGGTGTTTTTGTTGTGACTGGCGTTGCCGCTGCAACTTACGCGGGTCCCGCGATTGCTATTTCTTATCTTCTAGCTGCAATAGTCTGTGTTTTTGCCGGACTTGCCTACGCGGAACTTGCCTCAATGGTGCCGGTTTCTGGCAGTGCCTACACTTACTCTTACGCAGTTTTGGGTGAATTTGTTGGCTGGTTGGTTGGCTGGGGAATGATTTTGGAATATGGGGTAGGGGCTGCAAGCGTAGCCTTGGGCTGGTCGGGATACATTGTCGGTATTCTCAAAAATGGCGGAATCAATTTGCCTGCCGCGCTTTCGCAATCGCCAGAAGATGGTGGAATTGTCAACCTTCCGGCAATTGGTATTACAGTTTTTATCGGTCTGCTTTTAATCCGCGGCACCAAAGAAAGCGTCACACTTAACCGCATTTTAGTTGCCACCAAGCTTTCAGTAATTTTTCTATTTCTAATTATTGCCACACCAATGGTGAAGTTAGAAAACTGGTCAAATTTTGCACCATTTGGTATTAGCGGAATTTTCATTGGAGCCGCGACAGTTTTTTACGCCTACATTGGCTTTGACGCTGTGGCAACGGCAGCAGAAGAATGTAAAAATCCCAAAAGAGATTTGCCAATTGGCATTATCGCATCTGCAGTAATTTGCGCTATTCTCTACATTTCTGTGGCCTTGGTTTTAACCGGAATTTCTCACTACACCACTTTGAATAATCCAGAACCTTTGGCGCGAGCACTGCGTGAAAATGGCAATAATATCGGCTCAGCTTTGGTGGCCACTGGCGCGCTTGCAGGCATCACATCGGTATTGCTAATTTTGATCTACAGCCAATCGCGAGTTTTCTTCGTAATGTCGAGAGATGGTTTAATTCCAAAACCTTTTTCCAAGATTCACAAAAAATTTGGCACACCAAATGTTAGTCTGCTTTTTGTAACTGCTGCAGTTGCACTAGTTTCGGGCTTTTTTCCTTTAAAAACTTTAAGCCACATTACAAGTTTGGGAACGTTGTTTTCTTTCATGGTAGTGGCTTTTGGTGTTTTGGTTTTGCGCATTAAAGATCCAAAACGTCCAAGAACTTTTAGATGCCCAGCAGTTTACGTAACTGTGCCTTTGGCGATTGCTGGATGCGGTTATTTGGTGTACACTTTGCTGATTGAAAATGGCTGGTATTTCGCAATTTGGACATCTCTGGGGCTAGCAGTTTATTTTGGCTACGGCTACAGCAGAAGCGCTCTAAATAAAAAATAGACTAAATTTTTTCTGCGGCAGTTCTTGCCAAAACATCTGCGATCTCGTTGAACTTATTGCCGCTGTGTCCCTTAACCCAAACCCATTTAATTTGGTGTTTCGCCACTTCTGCATCTAACTCTTGCCACAAATCAACATTCTTCACCGGCTTTTTGTCAGAGCCTTTCCAGCCGTTTTTTTTCCAGTTGAAAATCCATTTTGTGATCCCATCCATTACATATTTGCTGTCGGTGTAAAGCGTGACTTCCGACAATTTTTTTAGCGTCTTAAGGCTTTCAATTACGGCGCGCATTTCCATGCGGTTATTGGTGCTTAATTTTTCGCCGCCGGAAATTTCTTTGCGATGTTCTTTGTAAAGCAATATGGCTCCCCAACCCCCGCGACCGGGGTTTCCCAAGCAAGCGCCGTCTGTGTAGATTTCAATTGATGAGGTCATTTTTGCTTATAATTATTTGTATTGAGGCTGATCGGAGAATTACCAATGGTCTGTAATTTTACCGAAGGGGTTTGTTGATCCACAAGTAGCCGCTCGTTTTGTGCTGTAAAATTATGCAAGTTCTGCATCAGATCGCGAATAAAAGATTTTAAGCTGTCAGGTTTAGCATCTTCAACCTGATCCAAAACTTTAGTTAACTCTCCAAATCGAGTTAAGGTTAGCTCATCTTGTTGAAAAAGAGTTTCTAGTTTTTGATCCCAATGCCTCAGAGACTTTGGATTTACTAAGGATGGATCAAAGATTTTCTTAGTAAGTTGGGCACCTTTAGCTAATTCAATAGCCGTCTTCTCGCCAGTATCAGCAGCTTCTTCGTAATATCTGACAACTGGGGGATGAGTTGAAAAATCTTTTAAGTCACAAGATGTTCTAAGAAGCGAATCTGCTAAAATTTCTCTGCCATCTAACTCTAATAGAATTGCGGTGTGATCAAGGCCGCGTCGGAAGCTTTCCGGATTTTTCGGATTTATATCAAGTTGGCTAACCTGCATCTCGCCAGTTTGGTAAGCGGTTTCTTTGACTATTTCAGTAAGTAAACCATTGCTCAAAGTAGCACATTCACCGTAGCGAAGATGTCTGAGCTGAAAATTTCTCATCGCCACCCACTGAGCTGAATTGTGAGGCACAAATTCTTCACGGCGCAAAAGCATATTTTGCACAACTTCAGCAGCAACGATGGGGATTAGTTTTCTGCTGGTATTTTGTAATTCTTCTAAATCGAGGGTGCTTGGTGCAAAATTTAAGAGGAGTGGCGGGGTTCTACCGTAGCTGGAGGCATATTTTTTTGCAGACAAAGCTGTCATGCACTTATTGACAATCTTGACTAATCTCATTTGGCAAGTTTGTTCGATCTTTCTGCAGCAGCGTCAATGGCATCTGCACAAAGCTTTTTTAATGCCGAGTTTTTTTGCAAAATTTGCAGCGCTGCATCAGTGGTGCCGCCTTTTGAAGTGACCGATTCGCGTAGTGCCAAAAAATCTAAATCAGAGTTACAAGACATCAAAGCGCTGCCTAAAAATAATTGTTTAACCAATGCTGTAGCAGCTTCGTTACTGATTTTGTGACTGATGGCAATTTCAGTAAAAATTTCTTGTAGTAAAAAAATGTAAGCAGGGCCAGAGCCAAAAATTGCAGTTGCTGCATCAAAAAGTTTTTCATCTTTTAGCTCAAAAGCAGTGCCGAATTTTTCGAAGATTTTTAGCAGTTTTTTTGAATCAGTTGCGGTGAC
>CAIUFU010000097.1 GCA_903898475.1 uncultured Alphaproteobacteria bacterium
CCATTAACCTGCCAATCACCAAAACGAGTTGGATCTTGCTCAATTTTTTCTTTAGAAATTTCTGCATTAGAAACCTGATCATCTTTTTTCTTCTCTTGCGAAGCGCTGCATCCACAAGATTCACCACATTTTTTTTCTTCGTAATTCTTCATAAATTAATGCTCCTGTCCAGCTTGTTGTCCTTTAAAGCTGGCTCCTTTTAGTTGGAAATCACCTTGCACACCAGCAAATGGTTGAGCAGCTTCAGCCGCACCAAGATGTTCAATACTAATGGTGTCGCCTTTAGCTTCATCAGTGCCAAAATAATTTGCCATCTTACCAAAACATTCAGAAATACTTGATCCAAGTGCGCCTCCAGCCTTGGTGAAATAGCTAAATAATTCTGCCATACTTCCACCAAGTTTTATCGTGCTATCCATGCCGGGTCCGCCAATCGAGGGTAGCTCTTGTTTACCAACATTAAGCATGGAATGCGCTTCAGGAGCCTCAAGCGAACTCGTCCCCTCAGATGCTCGAACATCTGGAACCTTATCTCCGACAGCCACGCCAGAGAATGCTCCAGCGTGGTCTAACTCTCCGGCACTTGGTCCTTTGCTACCCATAATTTACAAAAATTATTTTGAAGATGATCCAACCGCAGCAATTGCCGCTAGGTTTAAGATGTCACTAATCGAAGAATTCATGGTGACAATTTGAACTGATTTTTCAAAGCCATCCATGATTGGTCCAATCACGGTGCAATTACCGACTTCTTCCAAAAGCTTAGTTGCAATTGAAGCTGAGTGAAGTCCTGGGCAAATCAAAATATTTGCCGGAGCTGTCAATCTGCAGAAAGGGTAGCGTGCCATTTTATCCATGTTCAAAGCCACGTCAGCAGTCATTTCGCCATCATATTCGAAATCAACTTTTTGGCTGTCTAGAATTTCAACCGCGTGTTTGATGCGGCTTGATTCAGTTTTTAGAGCCGAGCCAAAATTCGAAAATGACAAGAAAGCAACGCGCGGTTCATAACCCATGTCGCGCACTTTTTTAGCAGTTTGAATGGCGATATCAGCCAAATGTTCTGATGAAGAAAGTTCTGAACAGGCAGTGTCTGAAATGAAAATGGTTTTGCCTTTTGAGATCACCATTGAAATGCCAAGAACGATTTTATCTTTCTTGTTTTTGATAACTTTCCAAACGTCGGTTAGTGATTGACGATAACCGCGAGTAAGGCCGGTAACTAAAGCATCGCCATGTCCGCAAGCAAGCATTGAAGCTGCAAAAATATTGCGATCATTTTTGATCATGCGTGAACAGTCAGAGCGAAGCACGCCGTCACGTTGCAATTTTTTGTAAAGGTAATCGGTAAATTTGCTGTTATCGTCAGAGATTGAAGCGTTGAAAATTTCAATGCCTTCAGGGCTGACATTGGCTTCCTTCATATTTTCTAAAATATGTTTTTCTTTGCCGATCAAGATTGGCTTGCCATAGCCAGAATCGCGCCACATTGCAGCAACGCGGATGATTTCTGGTTGTTCGCCTTCAGCAAAAATAACTTTTTTTGGTTTTCTCTCAAGCTGATCAAAAATCATACTCAAGCTGTTCATTGAAGGATCGCGACGAGCTTGTAATTGTTTTTTGTAAGCGTCCCAATCTTTGATTGGTTTTCTAGCAACACCACTTGCAACCGCAGCTTTAGCAACTGCAAGAGGAACTACAGCAATCAAACGTGCGTCAAATGGAGTTGGGATGATGTAGTGTTTGCCAAATTTCATGTCGCGATTGCCGTAGGCTTTTACAACTTCTTCAGGCACATGTTCGCGAGCAAGTTCAGCAATTGCGTGAGCTGCGGCGATTTTCATTTCTTCGTTAATGGTTGAAGCGCGAACATCCAATGCACCACGGAAAATGTAAGGAAAACCCATTACGTTATTAACTTGGTTTTCGTAATCCGAGCGGCCAGTTGCAACAATTGCATCGTCGCGAGTAGCGTGAACTTCTTCTGGAGTAATTTCTGGATCAGGATTTGCCATGGCAAAAATCACCGGATTTTTTGCCATTGATTTCACCATGTCACGAGTAACCGCACCTTTAACTGAAAGGCCCAAGAAAACGTCAGCACCTTTCATCGCTTCAGCCAAAGTACGAGCTTTGGTGTTTGCGGCGTGAGCTGATTTCCATTGGTTCATACCTTCAGTTCTGCCTTTGTAGATGGTGCCTTTAGTGTCGCAAAGAATTGCGTTGTCGTGCGGCAAGCCCATTGCTTTTAAAAGTTCTAAACAGGCGATCCCTGCAGCGCCGGCGCCGTTTACGACAACTTTAAGATCTTTAAATTTTTTGCCCGAAATGTGCATAGCGTTGATAATGCCCGCCGCAGAAACGATTGCCGTGCCATGCTGGTCATCGTGAAAAACTGGAATATCCATTAATTCGCGCAACTTGCTTTCAATGATGAAGCATTCTGGAGCTTTGATGTCTTCTAAGTTAATACCACCCCAAGTTGGCCCTAAATATTTAACGGCGCTGATGAATTCATCAGCATCTTCAGTTGCAACTTCGATATCAACCGAGTCAATGTCGGCAAAGCGTTTGAACAAAACTGATTTGCCTTCCATTACTGGTTTTCCAGCTAAAGCGCCAAGATTTCCAAGGCCTAAAACTGCAGTACCGTTTGAAATTACGGCAACGTAATTTCCTTTGGCGGTGTAGTCGTAAGCAGCATCAGGATTTTTTTGAATTTCTAAACAAGGCACCGCAACACCAGGTGAATAGGCCAAAGCCAAATCGCGTTGAGTGTTAAGAGGCTTGGTCGCTTGCATTGAAACTTTGCCTGGTTGGCCCATCATGTGAAATTGCAACGCTTCAAGATCTCTAGAGTTTTTGGTTGCTGATTTAGTGTTAGGAGTGTTTTTTACCGCGTCTTTTTTGCTGGCCATATTCGTAAATGAAAAATGATTAAAGAAGTGTAATTCGATATAGGTGAATCAAGGAAGGGCGGGCAAGGTAGTTTTCAAGAATTTTAATGTCAAAAAATATGCAAATCGATCGCAGTAAAAAATTTCTAGAATTTTTTGAAGCACAAAAAGCCCCGAGAAAAATTGATTTTTTGGTGTTGCATCACGTTGAGGCAAATTCCGCAGAGCATGCAATTGCGCAGTTTTGCGAGCATAAAGTTAGTGCCCATTTTTTAATCGATGAAAGCGGAAAAATTTTTGAATTGGTGGATGAAAACGACATTGCCTATCACGCCGGAGTTAGTTTTTGGAAAGGTTTTGAAGGCTTAAATAAAAACTCAATTGGCATTGAATTTATTAATTCTTCACCTTTTGCCAAAAAGTTTGAAGAGGCACAAATGCTTGCCGGAGTTCAGCTCTGCAAATATTTAATCGCAAAATACCAACTAGAAGTTGTTGGCCATTCCGACATTGGCTATGAAAAAGAAACTGGTTTTTTGGATCGCAAACAAGATCCGTCGCATCTTTTTGATTGGCAGTTTTTAGCTGAAAATGGCGTGGGAATTTTTCCGCAAGTTGCTTTCGATGAAACAAAAGTAGTTGAATTTGGAAATAAAAATGCCGACATCAAAAACATCAAACAAAAACTCAAAAACTTCGGTTATCGTGTTACCAATTTAAATGATGAATTTGACCTTGAAATGCAAGCTTTGGTGCGGGTTTTTAATCGTCACTTTATCGGTAAAGATCTAGATTTTTGGTGCGTCAGCTCAAAAAAGATTTTACTAAAAATTTCATAATAAAAAACTATGCCAAAAACCTTAGTCGATCAAGCGCGCTACCAATTTAGAAATTGGAAGTGTGATGCGAAAATTCACAGTAGTTTTGCTGACATGCGTGATTTGGGAAAATCTTTTTTTGCCACGATGGTTTTGCCAAAATACGGAATTATGAATAGCGATCGTAGCCGTACAATTCCATGGCACTCACTACTTTACGATAAAATTGAAGAAGCCTTTGTAGTTGAGGTTCTAAAGCATAAAGCAAACTATCCGCAAACCACCGATGATGAAAAATATGATACCGAGTTAAAGTTTCACATTATGTCTCACGGGATGGCTAATTTTATTTCTGAGAGAAATCACAAACCCTACACATATTACGACAATCATTACAAATTAAGTCACGAACTGGGAAAGATTTTTGTAGTTGGAAATGGTGATCTTAACCTGCCTTTTGTTGATAATTTTCTCAGCGTGAGAGCTTGTAAAAACAACTATTCTGAAAGCAAAACTCCAGACTATTCAAGAACTGCTGATTATCACAGAAAATTTAAACAAATTTTTAAAGCTGTGAGGGTGATGGATAGAGATCAGTTAGAAGCAAAATACCAAGAGCTTAACCAACAAGTTTATTCCAAACTTTCAGCAGGTGGTGGGGCTGCGTTTCCAAATGAACAGCGAGCAGCTTTACTCACGAGATCTGCGAATGAAGATTTAAAAATTAGCGATTACGTTGATATTCAAAAAATAAATAAACACATTTATAGCGA
>CAIUFU010000098.1 GCA_903898475.1 uncultured Alphaproteobacteria bacterium
AACCACAAAAAACGATCTGGAAAACACTCTTTATATCGACCTTAAATATGGTCGCGTAGTAATTGAATTGCTACCACAAATTGCCCCACAACATGTTGAGCGCATTAAAACATTAGCTCGCCAAAAATTTTACGACGGCATTGTTTTTCACCGCGTAATTGACGGCTTCATGGCACAAACTGGCGATCCTACAGGCACCGGAATGGGCGGCAGTAAATTGCCAGATTTAAGAGCTGAATTTTCTGACGAACCACACATTCGCGGCACTCTTTCAATGGCTCGTTCTTCTGCTCCAAACAGCGCAAATAGCCAATTTTTTATTGTCACTAGCGATTCAAGATTTTTGGATAATCAATACACCGTTTGGGGACGCGTGATTAAAGGCATGGAATTTGTCGATAAAATCAAAAAAGGCGCTGGACGTGACGGTAAAGTTGTTGAACCAGATGTAATGCTCAAAGTTCGCGTTGCTGCTGACGCTGAGAAAAAATAATCTATGATTTACGACTCAAACAACGTTTTTGCTAAAATTATTCGCGGCGAAATTCCGGCGCAAAAAGTTTACGAAGACGACAAAGTTTTAGCCTTTCACGATATTTTTAAAGCGTCTCCGATTCATGTTTTAGTAATTCCAAAAGGTGAATATTTAGATTTTTCTGATTTTGCCGCAAAGGCAAAATCAGAAGAAATTTCGCACTTTTTTCAAAAAGTTGCCGAAGTTGCAAAGCTGGTGGAAGCAGAAAAATCAGGCTTTCGCTTAATTTCAAACATGGGTTTAGATGCCAATCAAAGCGTGCCACATTTTCATGTGCATATTTTGGCGGGTAAAAATTTAGGGCCATTAATTGCGTAATTTTAATCGAGGTAAAAATGGATAAAAAAGTACATGAAGCCACTCGCGTCGTTCACGCGGGACGCAATCCAAAAGAGCAAGGCTGGATGGTTAATCCACCAATTTATCAAACCTCGACCATCGTTTTTCCAACGCTGAAAGACTTGATTTACGCTGAGCGCGGCTATTCCAACAATGATTTGGTTGAACCTTACGAATTAAAATATGGTCGCTACGGCACCCAAACAAATTTCGCACTAGAAAAAGCCATCGCTGAAATTGATGGCGGATATAATTCCTTTGTAACTTCTTCGGGAGCTGCCGCAATTAACACCGCTTTAGTCGCTTTTTTGAAACAAGGCGACCACATGTTATTGGTTGATAATGTTTACTCTCCAACTCGCAGTTTTGCTGATAAATTTTTGAAAAAACTGGGCATCGAAACCACTTACTACGATCCATTGATTGGCGAAGATATTAAAAAACTGATCAAGAAAAATACTAAAGTGATTTTCATGGAAAGCCCTGGCTCTCTAAGCTTTGAAGTACAAGACGTGGCTGCCATTTGCAAAGTGGCTAAAAAACATGGCGTCACAACAATTATTGATAACTCTTGGGCTAGCGGCATTTACTTTAAACCACTTGAACATGGCGCTGATGTTGTGGTGACGGCACTTACCAAATATATCAACGGACATTCCGACGTGATGATGGGCGCAATTACCGTTCAAGAAAAAGATTTTCGCGTGATGTATGAAGCCTTTAGATATATGGCGGTA
>CAIUFU010000099.1 GCA_903898475.1 uncultured Alphaproteobacteria bacterium
CCCCAGCTGGAGTAGGCAACTCAAACTCAAACCCCGTCACAACATCAATCACAAAAAGTCGCGGCATACTATCCCTTCCGTAAGCGCCTTTTTTCTTCGAATAAATTAAGTAACGCCCATTCGGCGACCACTTCGCGCCTTCAACCAAATAAGCACTCGCCAGCAATTTTTCACCCTTGCCATTTGGCGCCATTACGCCGATGTAAAATTGACCACCTTTAATTTTAGTGAAGGCGATTAATTTTCCATCCGGTGACCAAACTGGTTTTGAGTAAGAACCTGAATCTTGCGTAATGCGACTAACTGACGAACCATCTGCATACATTACGTAAATTTTTTGACCCGAGTCGCGATCTGACGCGAAGGTAATAAATTTGCCATCTGGCGAATAGGCAGGAGTTGTGTCAATCGCCGGACTTTTAGTTAAGCGGCGCGCCGAGTTGCCATTAATATTGAGTTCGTAAATATCACTATTTCCGTCAACAATTGCCGAAAGCAAAATCAGATTTGGATCTTTCGGATTAACGCTTGCGGCAAAAGTTGTGCCGCGAAATCCACCAAGTTTTTTGCTGCGTAAATTTTTCAAATCGAGTGAAAAAATTTGCGGCTTATCTTCAAAATAACGCAGGTAAAAAATTTCATTTTGGCGCTTCGAAAAAATCGGCGTCAAAACCAATTCACGCCCGTCAGTTAAGGCATGTTGATTTTCGCCGTCAAAATCAATTATGTTAATTTTTTTGGTGCGTTTGCTTGCAGCGCCCGCTTCAGAAACGTAAAGAATTTGCGAAGTAAAATGCCCCGAACTTTCACCGCTAATTGATTTGAAAATTTCATTCGAAATCATGTTTGCCGCCTTGCGCAGATTGTCTTTTGAGGCGGTGTAAAATTTGCCAAATAATTGCCGCTGATCTAGCACGTCCCACATTCTAATTCGCACTTCCAGATTGCCGCTTGCATCGTAATTAAGTTGCCCAACTACAATTGCGCCAATGCCGGCTTTGGCGTATTTTTCAAAATTTGGAATTGATTCTACAGTGAGATTATCTTGCGCTAAACTGGCGTCTTTCTTGGCTTCGAGCTGTCCGGCTTGTTTTAAAATATCAAAAAGATCGGTGGTTTTTAAATTTTTTCTAATGCGTTCAAAAATTTCAAAACCGTCAGTTCTTAAATTTGGATCAGCTGAATCAAAACCAAAAAATAAAATTTTGGTCTTTGGTATTTCTTCATTTTTTACTGCAAATGAAACCATGGCAAATGCTTGATTTGCAAGGCTTAAGAAAGTTAGTAAAAAAATAACAAAGCGAAAATTTTTCATCTTTTACAAAGTTTCAATTAGAATATTTCCGTTGGTGTATACACAAAGTTCAGACGCAATTTTCATTGATCTTTTAACAATTTCTTCAGCAGAAAAACTATCAATTGCAACCAACGCTCTAGCAGCTGAAAGCGCGTAATTGCCTCCCGATCCAATTGCAGCAATACCATCTTGCGGCTCAATCACGTCACCATTTCCGGTTAAAACTAGCGACACATCTTTATCGATTACAATCATCATCGCTTCTAAGTGACGCAAATATTTGTCAGTGCGCCAATCTTTGGCAAGCTCAACGCAGGCGCGCATCAATTGATTGGGATATTGATCTAATTTTGATTCAAGTCTTTCAAACAAAGTGAAGGCATCAGCTGTCGCACCAGCAAATCCGCCGATGATTGAACCATCACCAAGTTTGCGAATTTTTTTGGCGTTAGATTTTAAAACCGTAGCACCCAAAGAAACTTGTCCGTCTCCAGCGATTGCAACCTTGCCGTTCTTGCGCACAGAAAGAATCGTCGTGCCATAAATTTGCGATGGATTTTTATGCTCTAGCATTGGATGTTTTTTAAAATTGATATTGAATCCAACCAACATAGGCCAATGACAAAACAAAAATCAGCAAAAAATTTCTCGATTATTTTTTTTCTGGGAATCGCCAGCGGCCTTCCTCTAGCACTAATTCTCTCAACCCTCAAAGCGCTGCTTTTAGAAAAAGGTTTTGATCTAAAAACCATCGGATTTTTCTCACTTGTTGGCCTGCCCTACACTTTAAAAATTTTCTTCGCACCCATCATCGACTCTTGTCCGGTGCCGTTTCTCACCAAAATTTTGGGGCAAAGAAAATCATGGATTATTCTCAATCAACTTTTGCTCGTGATCTTTATTTCGCTTTTAGGAGCAGCGGGAATTGCTGGAAATATTAGCTCGATTGCAGTTTTTGCAATTTTGGTAGCATTCGCCTCAGCCAGTCAAGACATCGTAATTGACGGCTACAGAATTGAATTAATCGAAAAAGAAAATCAGGGACTCGCCGCCAGTTTTTACGTTTACGGCTACCGCATCGGCATGTTGGTTTCAGGGGCTGGCGCCTTGGTAATTGCTGAGTTAGTAAGTTGGGACGCAGTTTATTTTGTGATGTCGGGCTTCATGCTCACTTCAATTTTCGTGACAATGTTGGCCGATGAAACGCGCAAAAATTTCAAACAAAAAGATCACGATTTTTTCTCTTGGTTCAAACATTACGTCTTTGATCCGCTTCGCGATTTAACCCATCACGACAAGTGGTACGTCATTCTCGCCTTCATCATTTGCTTTAAATTGGGAGATGCTTTCGCCGGAAGTTTGACCTTGCCATTCCTGCTTGAAATCGGTTTTAGCAAAATTGAAATCGCTTCAATCGTAAAAACTTTCGGCCTTTTCGCCACGCTTTTTGGCGTTTTTATCGGCGGGGTTTTTGTTAAAAAAATCGGCATCACCAAATCTTTGTGGCTTGCCGCACTGGCACAAATGCTTTCGAATTTAGCCTTTTCGTACCTGTCAAAAATTGGCTACAATCAAGAAATTCTCTACGGCGTAATCTTCATCGAAAATTTCAGCGGCGGCATTGGAGATGCTGTTTTCGTGGCCTATCTAAGCGCGCTGTGCAACGCCAATTTCAGCGCCACACAATATGCGGTTTTAGTTTCCTTTACAACACTGGCTCGAAGCCTGCTCACCGCCAGCGCCGGAATTTTCGCACAAGCTTTGGGCTGGTATGAATTCTTCATCCTCTCCACTTTCTTGGCAGTTCCAGGATTGATATTTTTGCTTTTACTTGGAATCAAAACTACTCGATCTCGCGCGTAATCCATCCACCACCCAAGACGCGAGAATCTTGGTAAATCACGCAAGCCTGACCCGGTGTGATTGCACGCGTCATTGAATTCATTTCAACTTGGGCTTCGCCATTTTCAGTGATTTTTACCACTGCATTTTCTTCTTCGTGGTTTGAACGCAGGCGCACTTTGGCATGGATTTCTTTAGTTAAATCAATGTCACCAGCCAACCAATTTAAATCGCGAATTTTGAATTTGCGGTTTTGTAAAAACTTTTCTTCGCCGACAAAAACGATATTTTCTTTTGGCTCAATTTTAACCACGTAAAGTGGTTCGGGATAAGCAATTCCAAGGCCGCGTCTTTGGCCTAAAGTGAAATTAATAATGCCGTCATGTTTGCCTAAAACTTTTTTGGTTTCGATGTGAACTAGGTTTCCTTCTTTAAAAGCCGTTGGCCTGTGACGACGAATTACTGCGGCGTAATCGCCATTTGGTACGAAGCAAATATCTTGCGAATCAGGTTTGTTCGCAACCTCCAAACCCAAACGCTCGGCTTCTTTGCGGGTTTGCTCTTTAGTATTTTTGCCTAAAGGAAAACGTAAAAAATCTAACTGCTCTTTGGTTGTGGCAAATAAAAAATAGCTCTGATCTTTGCTGTCATCAAAGGCTTTGTGCAATTGACTTTCGCCATTTTTTCCAACTTCACGATCAACATAATGACCTGTCGCCAAGGCATCTGCCCCTAAGTCGTGCGCCACTTTTAACAAATCACGAAACTTCACTGATTGATTGCATTTAATGCAAGGAATCGGCGTTTCGCCTTGTAAATATGAGTCAGCAAAATCATCAATCACCGATTCTTTGAAAAGATTTTGGTAGTTTAAAATGTAATGCGGAAAGCCCCATTTTTCGGCGACTTTTTTGGCATCGTAAATGTCGGTTCCGGCGCAACAGGCATTCTTTTTTTTCAGCGCTTCGCCCATGTCGTAAAGTTGCAAAGTGATGCCGATGACGTCGTAGCCTTGTTCTTTTAACAAGCATGCGACAACAGATGAATCAACGCCTCCCGACATTGCCACAACAACGCGAGTGGATTTTTCATCCTTATTGAAACCAAGAGAGTTCATGATTCTAGAATTATTGATTTTTGTTTTGATTTTGATGTTTTAACAAACTCCAATTCTAATTCCTAATTCTTAATTTTTTCTTCCAAAAATATGTCTGAATTCGCCAAGCTTACCTTGCCAAATGGCAAAGAAATTAATTTGCCAATTCGCAACGCCTCAGTTGGCCAAAATGTAATCGACATCTCGCAACTCTACAAAGAAAGCGGCATGTTCACTTACGATCCAGGATTTTTAGCAACAGCTTCTTGCGAATCAAAAATTACTTTTATCGATGGCGATCAAGGAATTCTCAGACATGGCGGCTATTCTATCGAAGAGCTAGCAAAGAAAAGTGAATATTTAGAAGTGGCTTATTTGCTACTTAATCACGAATTACCAAACGCCACCCAATATCGCGATTTCAGAAGCGGTATGATTAGAAACATGCTTGTTCACGAACAAATCGGCGTGCTTTATCGCGGCTTTCCAAGACGCGCCCACCCAATGGCCATCATGGTTGGCGCCGTTGCTTCACTTTCAGCATTTCACCATGAAACTATGGATGTACATACTCCAGAAGGTCGTATGGATGTGGTGCATAAAATCATCGCCAAAATGCCAACTCTTGCCGCGATGGCTTACAAATACTCGATTGGTGAGCCAATCATGTATCCAAATAAAGAATATGGTTTTGCTGAAAACTTTTTGCACATGCTGTTCGACAAGCCAAATCACCCACACCGCGTAAGCCCAACAATTGCTAAAGCGATGGAAATGATTTTCGTTTTACATGCCGATCACGAACAAAATGCTTCAACTTCCACCGTGCGTTTATCTGGTTCATCGGGCGCGAATCCTTTTGCCTGTATCGGCGCGGGGATTTCTTCACTTTGGGGCCCAGCTCACGGCGGCGCTAATGAAGAGGTTTTGGAAATGCTGCAAGAAATCGGCACCAAAGATCGAATTCCCGAATTTATTGCGCGCGCCAAAGATAAAAATGACTCATTTCGCTTAATGGGTTTTGGTCACCGTGTTTACAAAAATTATGATCCACGCGCCGCAGTTTTGAAAAAATCTTGCGACGAAGTTTTGGCTGAACTTGGCATTAAAGATCCGCTTTTGGATATTGCAGTTGAACTAGAAAAAATCGCTCTAAACGACGAATATTTCGTCTCACGCAAACTATTTCCAAATGTCGATTTCTACTCAGGAATCATCTACAAAGCACTCGGAATTCCAAGCAACTTATTCACCGTAATTTTCGCGATCGCGCGCTCAGCCGGTTGGATTTCACAATGGAAAGAAATGATTGAAGATCCGGCTTTCAAAATCGGCAGACCTCGCCAACTTTACACTGGCTATGTCTCACGTGATTATGTTGAAATCAGCAAAAGATGATTGACGCACTTCTCAAGAAATTTTTGACCAAGAAAAATAGAATCGATTCCAAGAAAGCCCCAGTTAAAACTCCGGACGAAGATTTTATTCCCTATGTTTGTCACTACGATCCAACCACCATTCTAACCAAGAATGGCGAGCTTTTGCAGATCATTCGCATTACCGGATTTAGTAATACTTCGGTAATTTCAGAATTAGTTTCTTTGCGCGAAGCGGTGCGTGAGGCTGTGGTAGATCACGTTCAAGACAATAAAGTTGCTTTCTGGTTTAACACCATTCGCCGCAAAAAAAATATTTCTCCCAAAGGAAAATTTAACGAATTTTTTTCGCAAAAATTTGACGAAGCTTGGACCAAAGAAAATAAGTGGGACGACCAATATGTTAACGAACTTTACGTCACCATAATCGTTGAAGGCCTCGACACTTCGATTGAGAATCTGCAAGGCTTCATGCGCTCATTTTCTTACATGGCCACCAAATCGCTGCATCGCGATTTCTTAGAAAAAGCCCGCAAAAAATTATCTACAATCGTTGATGGCATCATTTCCGACACTGCCGGATATGGCGCAAAATTATTAGGAATTGCGGAGTGGGATGGTATTTTATATTCCGAGCCAATGCGCTTTTTTGGCAAAATTGTTAATCTTTACGAAGAGCGTTATCCGCTAGCCGCAAACGATATTTCACTTGATCTTTCTGACCATAAAATTGCTTTCGGTGATCGTGAATTGGAAGTGCTGGGTGAAAAAAATAAAAACTTCGCCGCGATGCTTTCGCTAAAAGAATATTTCGAAGTTTCCACCAATTCGCTTGATCGCATTTTGCAATTGCCTTGCGAATTTATCGTCACCCAATCTTTCGATTTTACCTTCAGCAAAAAAGACATCGAGCCTTACGAATATCAAAATTACATTTTGCAAGTCAGCGGCGATGAAGATTTCAGACAGCTGAGCGGCATTGCTGATTTTATGGAAAGTGGCCAAACCTCTCCCACCGACTACGGCAAACTGCAAACCACCATCATGATTATTGGTCACACTCGCGAAGCTTTGGAAAAAGATATTTACTCAGCTTTCGAACAATTTAACGCTTTAGGATTCGTTGTAGTACGCGAAGACGTATTTTCAGAACATTGCTTTTGGTCACAATTGCCGGGAAATTTCCGCTATTTACGTCGCCAAAAATTAATCAATACCACGCGCGTCGCGGGATTCGCCGCCTTACATAATTTTCCTACCGGACTCATCGGTGGCAATAAATGGGGACCAGCAATTACAGCGCTTAAAACCGTTTTAAACACTCCTTATTTTTTCAATTTCCATGATGATGATTTGGGTCACACTGTAATTTTCGGATCAAAAGATTTTAACGAAACTCCACTACTCAATTTCTTGGTCGCCCAAACTCGCCGAATCGAGAGCAAATTATTTTATTTCGATTTCAAAAACTCTGCCAAATGCTTAATTAAAGCGCTTTCGGGCAGCTATTACGACATGGCAGTTAACGACGCCGCAAACCCAGAATTCTTACATCTCAATCCGCTTTCACTGCCGAGAAATAGCGCCAATCAGAATTTTCTAGTCAGCTTTTTTGAGAATCTTGTTGCCTACGCCAGAGATGTTGTGTCCGACGAAGAAATTAAATTTATTCCTGAAATTGTTGATCGCATCCTAACTTCCAACGCCAATAATTTTGCCCTCGCCTCAGAATCTTTTAACACCGCAGAAACCAAAAATATTTACGAAACTTTAACGATTTGGAACGGCGAAAATTTGGGTCAC
>CAIUFU010000100.1 GCA_903898475.1 uncultured Alphaproteobacteria bacterium
AAGGTAGAGTGATTACAGCTTTTGAAGGTGACGAAAATGTTAAAAAAAAGGGGTCAGATTTCGATACCCGACACTTAACTATTTTAGTGTCGGGTGTCGGGATCTGACCCCTTTTTCTTTTCAAAAGTAAATCGCACAGACGGCTTAAGAGTAAAAATTTTCCTTAAAAAGATCTCATCCTCAGGTCTTCTTGCCAGAACATAAGCATCTTCTTTTTCATCACCGATTATCACAAAATGTATCTTGCCTCCATCTAGCTGATTAAAGGCATTAAGAAGTTTTTTAGATTCCTGCTTAATTGAAGTAAAAATAAAAGCCCCTTGAAGAGATTGATCTGGATTTGCAGGGAGGAATTTAGCTTCTAGGCCACGAAATAATAACGAATGGTCATGTTGAGGCGGAGCTTCAGTATTTTCTCGATCCATCATTTCATACAGGTCCTTATTGCGATTTTTTACATCTAAAAGGATCTGGCGATTTCCAATTGGGCCAATTTTCCAATCGATGGTTTTATTTCCGGAGCTGTAGCCGGTAACTTCAAAATCAGTTTGAATCGGATGGTTTATTCTGAAGGTCGGAATCATCTCCACTAGAGCGTCTTGATGTTTATTAGCATCTATCAACCTTTGTAAGTAAATTTCTAATTTTGCTTGCGGTAATTTAAGATGAGCATTCAGCACTGCTTTAAGTAAAGTGTTTACCGCAGGCCACATTGGAGTTCCCCAAAGTAACTTTTTAGTTTTATCCAGAGTTGAAGGAAGGCCGAATTCATACCGCCATAATCCTGTCAGCTTACAAAGAAAACATTTTGTGGCCAATAAATCATTTGGAAACCAAGAGATAAAACTATCGATGTTTTCCGGCGCTGTGTTGGTACTTTTAAATTCCGCAATAAGGCAAGATTTCATGTCGCTTAATTCTTGCACTAGCTGTGGAAATACTTGCTCAATTAACATTTTGTCAAAATTTATTAAAAAATTCCCTAGCTGGACGGGGTTTGTAACCCCGTCCACACGTTCAGTCCAAACTTAAAGAAGGCATGAACAATCAGACGGGGTTACAAACCCCGTCCAGCTGGGGGTTTTCTTCGTCAAAATATTCTACGCCACCAAATCGTGATACTCTTTGTGTTTGCGCAACCACACCGCGGCGTATCCGCAGATTGGGTTGATTTTTAGATTATTTTTTTTGGCTAGCTGGGCGATTTCTTCCATTAATTTTCCGGCAGCGCCAGTGCCGCGAAGTTCTTCGGGGGCGAAGACGTAGTCGAGGTTGAGGATGTTTGCTTGCAGGCGGTAATTGGCGTAAGCAATTTGGCCGCTGATTTCTAATTCGTAGCGCGAAAGCTCGTGATTATTCTTCATATTTTTTGAATTATTTTTTAGGTCCTCGGCCTCTCAAGGCGTTTGCAATCGCGGCGATTAGCCATAAGATTATAAAAACTACGAAAACAATTCTTGCCATTTCTATGGCAGTGCCGGCGATGTTGGTAAAGCCTAGAAGGGCGGCGATTATTGCGATGATTAAAAGTGAAATTGACCAATCCAACATAAGAGCTCCGAGATAATAATTTGTAAAAACTTAAATAAAGAAGCTCCCGAAGTTTTTGGCTTCGATGGCTTTTTAGTTTGTCGTGCTCAGAAAATGAATTTTTACTGCGTAAGTTTGCAAAGCCTATTGTGGTTAAAAAGATAAAGGATTCGTAAGTTTTGTTTTTGCAAAAAGGGGAAGGGTTGATGGGGTTTCTTTAGCTAGTCTCAGTTCCCAAAATTGGGCACCTTCAGCAGAATTTTTACCTGTGCCGCGATGGGCCTTTTTTATTTGAAATGCGTCATACTTTGATGACTAACTTGATAAAGAGAGATGCAAATTCAATTATCTTCGCGTCGAAAATTCTCACTAATTAAAAATTACCAGTGTCAAAAAACATAAACTATCATCCTAAAATTTCTGGCAGTTCGCGCATTGTGCATCGCGACGGAAAAGTGGTTCGCATCAAGCGCAGCGGCATCAAAAGAATTGCGCGCAACGATCTCTACGTCAATTCTTTAAGCTCGTCGTGGCGCCGACTTATTTTTGCCATCATTTTATTTTACATCACCATCAACTCCATTTTTGCCGGGCTTTATTTGCTGGAAGAGGGCGGCATCGAAAATGCCAGAGCGGGATCATTTCAAGATGCTTTCTTTTTTAGTGTGCAAACTTTGGCAACAATTGGTTACGGAAAAATGGCGCCAATCACAACTTTTACAAATATCTTAGTAACGATTGAAGCCTTGATGGGATTGTCGGGACTGGCCGTTGCAACTGGTGTGATTTTTTCAAAAATTTCGCGACCAAGTACTCGAATTTTATTTGGAAATTTCGCGCTGATTTCTTCTTACAAAAACACCAATTGTTTTGTTTTTCGTTTAGGAAATTTGCGCACCAGCCAAATTGCTGACCCCATGATTAAAGCAGTTTTTATCTGCGATGAATTGTCGCATGACGGATCGGTAAGGCGAGCTTTTCACGATCTCAAATTGTTGCGCAATAACGTGCCGCTGCTGATGCCAAGCTGGACGCTGCGCCACGTAATCGAAAAAGACAGTCCGTTATTTGAAATGAAAAAAGAAGATTTAGAGAAAAAAAATATCGAGATTATCGTGTCGCTAGTTGGCTTTGACGAAACACTTTCGCAAACCGTTCACACGCACCACTCTTACGTCGCCAGCGAAATTAAATTTGGCGGAAACTTTGTTGACATCATTAGCTGGGATAAGCAGGGCCACACCAACGTTGATTATAAAAGGTTTCACGACGTTGTGGTGTAAAATTTGTCATATCAAAAAGGGGGCAGATCCCGATACCCGACACTTAACTATTTTAGTGTTGGGTGTCGAGATCTGACCCCTTTTTTTTACTTTTTTCTGTTTTTATTTTTTACAAATCCTCAATTCTAAACTCGCTGTAACCCTCGAAATAATAGCTAATATCAATGCCCTTCATGAAAATTTCGCGGTCATTGATTTTGTTGGTTAGCGCTTTGTTTAGCAGGTGTTTTATCTCAATATCTTTTACGGTGCTACGCTCCATTGCCATGAGATAATCTTCTTTATCAACCGCATTCCAATCGATTACTTGATGGAGTTCTTTTTTTAAGATCAAATCCAACCATATTCTGGTCGCTCTGCCATTTCCTTCGCGAAAGGGATGGGCAATATTCATCTCTACATATTTTTCGATGATCTCGTTGAAATTTCTCTGAGGCATTTTGTCAATATTTTGCAGCGATTGCTCAAGATACATCAAGGATGCAAAACGAAAATTTCCTTTCGCGATATTCACGTCGCGCAACTTTCCAGCAAAGTCGTAAATGTCACAAAATAGGTAAGCGTGAATTTGGGAAAGGCCATTAAAAGTGCCGACGTCTATTTGATCTATCTCTCCACTTTCAAAAAGTTTTTTAGCTTTTTGTTTGCTGATTTTTTCTTCTGCTTTGTTGAGTTCAAGCTGGTTTGTGATGTTTAGTTTATTTGGCAGAATCATGTGTTTCTGGTTAGTTGTTGGATTGATTTTTTGGAAAGCGGGCTCAGATCTTGATGCACGACACTTAACTATTTTTTAGTATCGGGTGTCGGGATTTGACCCATTTTTTTTGAAATATTTTCTTCGCTCAATGGGGAATCAATCTTTTTCCATTATATCTTAGTGCTCGTATGACGTGATAGCTCCTAAAATTTCAAAATGTATTGGTAATAAACAAGACTGCATATTGCTCGACTATTTTAAGTTTTCTTTGATTTCCCCAAGCGTCATCCGCTTCTCCTTCATCTCCACAATTTTCTTCACCTTCTCAACCATCTCAGCGTCATACATTTGGTACCCCGATTCCGTTAGTTCGGCGATTTGTAGCAAACCCTCTTTTGTCCAATGACGAATCGTTGAGTTGGTTTGATTTGTTAGTTTTGCTAGCTCGCCGATTTTTAACAGTTTGTCATCTTCACTTTCCGCGTCTTCGCCATTGGCGGCTTTTAGGTAGATGTTGAGTGAGCGGTCAACCGCGGCAGCGATTAGGTTTAGGTAGTCGGTTTTGGAGTCGCCTTCGCCGTTTACCAGCTGCGGTTTTTCTAGGGATTTGATGTAGGGCAGGCGGTCGTTTTTGCGGATGATGGCGGGTGGGTAGCCTTTCATCATTAGGATCAGGTTCATCAAAAGGCGGGCGGTGCGGCCGTTGCCGTCGATGAAGGGATGTATTGTGACTAGGCGGTAGTGGGCTTCGGCGGCGAGTTCTACGGCGTGGAGTTTGGTTTCGGTTTTTAGCCATTTGAAAAAATCATCCATTAGGTCTTGGACTTTTTTTGGATTTGGCAAAACAACAGCCGAACCCGAAATGCGCACGGACACTCGGCGGTAGATTCCGGCGTCTTCTTTATTGATGCCGCTTAAAATGATTTCGTGAATTTTTAGTAAGTCTTTTTCTTTGAGCTCGCTGGGTTTGCGTTTGATTTGGTCTTTGACGAAATCAAGTGCGGCGGCGGTGTTGGTAGCTTCAAGATGCTCGGTGATTGATTTGCCGCCGATGGTTAGGCCTTTTTCCACCACCAAAGCGGTTTCGGCGCGGGTGAGGGTGTTGCCCTCGATGGCGTTGCTGGTGTAGGTTAGTTCAATGCGAAACCAGTCTTCGAGGTTCTTTACTAGCTTGGCATCAAGCGGTCGGAGCTTGTTGAGCTGCTGTTTTTTTTGGGTGAGTTTTTTGTAATCCATTTTTGTTACTTGATGGTTTTGAGATTCTTAAAGTGTGAAGTGTAACGTTATGGTTTCAAGGGATTATTTTTGAAAAAAAGGGTGTCGAGATTTGACCCCTTTTTTTTAATAGGTCTAGCCTCAGGTGATGGCTTCTTTATAGAAAATCCACCTTTTGACATAGGAAGTTTATACCAGTTGGCCTAGATAAAGGTTTCTTAGCGTCCCTTCGCGT
>CAIUFU010000101.1 GCA_903898475.1 uncultured Alphaproteobacteria bacterium
AAACTTAAAATTAAACGTCGCAAAATATCCGGCAAAAATCAGCTTAACTAATGCCGATCAATGCTACGATCTAGAAGGATACACCGGTAAAGTAGCAAATATTCCAATCGATACCGGCTTTCCTAGCGGCGATTTTTCAGATTCTCTAAAAACCAAAGGTGCCGTAAAACTTAGCGTCTTTAACGGATCTTACGGTAATTTTGAAAATTTTTATGACACCAATACTGTAGATGCGAATGGCAACAGATTATTTAAATTAACCTCTCCAATCATCTTCACTCAAGAAGGAAGATTAAGATTTTTCTTGCTCGACGGTAATGATTTTAACGGCGCAGTATCATCTCCTGCAACAGGTGGCGCTTACACCGCATATGCTAACAACTCAACTCACGGATCTAGTTACTCAAATAACGGCATGAGAATTAGCCTATCCGGCATGCTCTCTTTCAGCAATGGACAATGGATGGAGGCAAAACTTTGCAGAGAGACTTCTGACTCATCAGTTGAATGCAGAGGCAATCCTTTAACCTCCACCGGATTGAATGCGATGGATCTGCGCTCTCCTTCCACTAAATTATCCGATCAACCACATCTTGTTGACATCACTCCTCCAACCACTGCAGCAGCATCTGGCTCTTCTCCAACTATCACCAGCCCTTACAAATTTGATGGATCGGGCAACTTGGTTAGAACCGCAGCAAGATCTACAAACGACTGCACTAACACTCTTTCTAACTCTTACTTCTATTGCCACACTCACGATTATTTCAGTGATGAAGACTTTAAAGCCAAAACCGAAAATGGACAATCAGAGATCACTAACGACATTCAAAAACTGCGGCTAACTTTCAAAATTCTCGATCCTGAAATTGCCTCTTGCAATAAAGCGTCCCCATCTAGCACCGACGCAACTACTTTTGACGGCATCATTGTCACCAACTCTTACTACAATCCTTCAACATCTTCTAATACCGGTGCTACCTGCGGTGCTACCGAAGTGCCAGGCAGCACTGGATGTCAAAAACAATTTTACTGCGCTGACAAATATACCAATAATACCGGATCATATTTCGTTAACGTAAAAGTTAAAAACCCTTCTCCTAGCACAGTTTCAAGTGTCATTGGTGGCGTAATTACTCCGATTATCCAAGTAATGGATGGAGATGGTGGGTTACGCGATTGTAGCTCAACTGGCGGACTTCTTTCAGCCTCTTATGACGGCGTAAAAACCAATAACCCTCTTTACGACGACTCAGTCAGTTCTTACAAAGATGCAATCTGCACCTCAGGCGAGACCAATTGTAAGAAGCAATATTACTGCAAAATATCAAACTCAGTTGGACAAGCTGAAAGAGTTTACAGAGCTCTAATCTCTGATAGCAGGTACAAGGCGATTGTTACAATGTGTATCATCGTGATGTTCACCTTCTACGGCGTTGGATTCTTGATGGGCGTCAGCGAATTAAACCACTCAGAAATCATCAATCGTATTATTAAAATCGGCCTGATCTATCTCTTCATCGGAGAAACTGGCTGGGATTGGTTCAACATGATTGTGGTCAGGTTCTTCAAGAACAGCACCGACTATCTCGCCTTCATGATGGCATCATCTTTTGACGATTCGCCAAATATTGCTGGAGCCATGGAAAGTGGTGACTATTACGACAAATCAGTTCTCTTCAGCAGCGTTGATCAAGTTTTCAACATGTTCTTCTCACCTTCGGTACAGAAAAAAATCTCCGCCTTATTATTTGCCAGCATCTTCGGCTGGCTCTACATGATCATCATTTATGGTGGTTTCATGCTTTACATTCTTGCCGTTGCCAACGCAGTGTTGCTCTATCTCACGGCCCAAGTATTTATCTCGATTCTATTCACTCTTGGTCCGATTTTCTTCATCTTCACGCTCTTTAGCCAAACTAAAGATATGTTCGACAATTGGCTGAAGCAGTTAATCAGTTTCTCTCTGCAGCAAATATTCCTACTCACCACCCTCGCCTTCTTTAACATGCTGATGTATGAGGTAATCAAGCTCTCCTTGGGTTATAAAATTTGCTGGGCTGAGGTTTGGTCAATCAATATTCTAATTCACATCAGCTTGATGTCGTTTTGGACTATCGCCTCTCTGCCTCCACGTACCAATGCTCAATCTAGTGTTGGTAATATTGGCAACCCCGAAGGAATTCCGTCACTATTCTCAATCTTATTCATTTACGTAATTGCTTCCTTAATGAATAAATTTGTCACCTTCATGACCGACGTTGCCGCCTCAATTGGTGGCGGTTTAGCCGCAAGCAAAATGGGCGCCGGAATTAAAGCTGCCGTTGCTGAGGCCGCAAAAGCAGTA
This sequence comes from uncultured Alphaproteobacteria bacterium, assembly GCA_903898475.1. Classification (GTDB taxonomy): domain Bacteria; phylum Pseudomonadota; class Alphaproteobacteria; order Rickettsiales; family UBA1997; genus UBA2645. The sequence goes on from CAIUFU010000101.1 coordinate 2,348, forward strand.
AAAGGACGCGCTGCCAAAGCCTTTGACGATGCCGGTGGTAATAAACTTATCGCCAGAATGGATGACAAACTTTTCGACTCTGGAGCAATCGCAGATAAGAGAAAAGCTGACGAAAAAGCCGCAAGCAAGAAAATGTCAGCTGATAAATCTGCTCTAAAAAGCGCCGGTAAAAAAGCAGTTAGCGATTATAAAAAGAACAATGGCGCCGCACTTGCCGGCATGAGTCAGCCAGAACAGAAAAAGGCTTTAGAAAAAGCTAAAAACGACGCCATAAATAAAGCCGGTAAAGCTCGCGGTCTTAATGACAAAGAAATCGCCGCAGTAAAATCGTCAAAAGGCTCGAAATATGCCGGAGACAATTTAGCCATGGCTGCAATCAGCGCCGCACGCAATTCACGAGCCAAATCTATGAATGATGAAGGTGTTGATACCACCCTTTCAGCTTCTGAAAATAAAGCAGCCATGAAAAATACTGATGCTGCCGGTCGCGCTAAAATGGTTGAAGCTGCAAAAAGCGGTAATCTTAAAGTTAGTAGATCGACTACCGGAAAAATGTTACAGGCCGGATCTAATGCTAAAAAATCCATTGGTGCCGCTGGCAAAGCAGCAAAAGGTGCTGCTAAAACTGCTAAAGCAAAATTAAAAGATGCCAAAGCCGCCGCCTCTGCAGGAGCCACTAAAGCAAAAGCAGCCGCAGCAGGAGCTGCTAGTTCGGCAATGGAAAGTGCAAAATCTGCCAAAGCTGCTGTTGCATCTCTTGGAACTGAAGAAGGACGTAAAGCAGCGATAGACAGCGCAAGCAAAGGAGTCTCCGATGCCAAAGCCGCAATTTCTGGAGCAGCTACGGGAGCTGTCGAGTCAGCTGGTAAAGCCGCAACCGCAGCTAAAGAAGGTATTAAATCAGGCGCCGAATCTGCTAAAGAATCAGTTAAATCTGCCGGTGCTGCCGTTAAATCTCTTGGAACTGCCGAAGGACGCCAAGCTGCAGTGGAAGGTGCAAAAGGAGCAGCCACCAGTGCCGTACAAAGCGCATCTAATGCTGCTAAATCTGCGAAAACAGCTGCTTCATCCGCCGCTTCTGCTGCAAGCAGTGCCGGATCAAAAGTTGCAACAGCTGCAGGAAAAGCCTACGAAGCCACGAAATCAGAAGATACCAAAGGCTATGAAGAAGCTAGAGAACAACTTATTGCCGAAGGCGAAATCGATACAATGGCTACTGGTACTGAATGGGCTAGAGACGACAAACAAAAAGAAGCTATTAAGCAGAGACAAGCTCTCAACAAAGCTCAGAAAGCCACCGACAATTACAAACCAGATGCCGGTGCTATTGCTGACATGGAAATGGAACAAGATTACTTAAATGAGTCAGACGCCATTTCGCCAGACGCTTCATTAGTAGGTCAGATCGATCAAAAAATTGCCGCTAAAATTAAGAGAATGAACCCTAACTCTCAAAAAAAGAAAGATAAAATGTCTGCCGCAAAAGATGCAGCGCATGACGGCATGAGAGACAAAGTAGGAAAAGATTTGGCAGTTACAGAAGCTGAACAAGCTGCCAATCAAAAGGACATTGGCGCTCTTCAAGAAGATTTAGCTAACATCTCCGAAAAGATTGACAACATGCCAGAAGCTCAAGCAATTAACAAAGCTAAAGCTGCTGTAACAAACGCTGGCAATCGGAAAGATAAAAAAGCTGCCGAAGCTGAGTTGAAAAAACTTGAGAATAACAAATCTCCTGAACTTGCCAAACTGGAAAAAGCAAAAGACAAAACCAACGCCGGATTGAGTAAAGCCACAGTCAAAGGCAGCAACTTGGCCGAAAAAGCAGGCAAGTTAGAAAAAACTGCTAAAGCTATGGATAAAGCCAAAGCAATCAAAGACTCAGCTAAGCAAAAAGTTACACCGAAGGCAAAAGTAAAAGATCCTGTAACTGACGATGCTAACAATACAGCGACGGAAGACGATAACAAGGATCCAGCAATCATCGAAAGAGACAACTTAGACGCTCCTGAGCTTGACGAAAATTCTACAGAAGGTGGCAGCAATTCTGAAGGCGGAGACGACAATAATCCAAATTCAGACGAGGGAGACGCTAACGCAGCTGATTCTCCAAAAACTCCTGCCCAACAAAAAATTGCCGATCTTCGTGATAAAAATAATGCCATTAAAGAAAGCGCTCCTCAAAGAAAAGAAGATATCAAAGCTGACACCGAGGCTAAAGCAAAAGCACGATCAGAAGCCCCCACTCCAAAAACTCCGAAAAAAGCCTTGAATAAAGCAATTTCTAATATTGCCGCTAAAATTAACGATACCTTAGGAGCTGCAGTTGCTACTCGTAAGGTAGATAGAGAAGTCGAAACTGCCGAGAAAAGTTTGGACTACTTGGATAAAGCAGAGGCAATGATTGAAAGCGCTGAAGAAATATTAAATAAACCAGGCGCAGACCCTAGCAGCAAAGAATATAAAGAAGCCGAGGAAACCAAGAAGAGCTTCGAAGCAATCGACAATGACGAAGATTTAGAAAAATTCGTCAAAGCTGGCGAAGAAAGAGCGTCTGAAGTTGAAGATCAATTTAACGCCTTAAAAACGCCTGATGATTTTGAAAGATTTAACAATCAGCACGAAAGTTAAAAAAACTTCTCAGGCTTAATTCAAAATGACAACTCCCGATGACATCAAATAAAAAAAGCGCCTTCACAATTATTGAGACGCTAATTGTTCTTTGCCTTGCAACAATTTTAATCGCCGGAATTTTTTTTGCCAAAAAGATGATTCGCGAAAATGATGTCAAAGCTCTGATCATGCAGATCAAAAAATATGATGCTGCCGTCAATAACTTCACCGCAAAATATCACGCTCTACCAGGTGACATCGCAGACACAGCAACCTACGGCATCACTACCAACTTCACTGGCGGCAATGGCAATAACATCATCACCGACCGCGCGCAATCAACTCTTTCTGCCAATAGTGAAATCTCAAATTTCTGGCTTCACCTCTCCAAAACAAAAATGATCGATGAGAATTACGACGGCAATCAAGATGAAGAAGCTAAACTCGGCAACACCTTCCCTGTGAGCAAACTTGGCGATAAAGTTGGCATCGTAGCTTTCGGCGCTGAAGGAAAAACTTTCTATCAAATCGGTTTTGATTTTTCGAACACCGATCGCATCTACATGAAAGATCGCACCTTAAAAACAGATGAAGCTTTGTTATTTGATAAAAAAATTGACGATGGCAATCCGAAAAAAGGCCGCGTCATGGCAGCTGGCGGCGAGTATGTAAATATTTTAGAAAATACTGAATGCGTGAAGTTTGATGAATATAATCAAAAAAAGGTCAGCCCTGTTTGTCAGCTTCGCGTTGAGATCAGATAAGTAATAAAGGTCTCATGAAAAAATTTTTCCGCGCTTGGCTTGTCACCTTCGGCTTTTGCATGAAAAGCGTCAATAATGAATCTGACTTCCTCGAACAAAATCCTCGCGAATTGGGCTTTGCTGAATTCTACAAAAATAAAATCAAACCCATTGCGGCAAAACTTGAAGAAATCCGCATCAATAATTTAAGAAAAATTGCCTCGCGCGGACGCTGGGTTTTATTTTTGTGGATAATACTACCAATCCTTTACCACATTGAAACCACGGTCTCTCACTCCACCAAGAACATCACCGCACTCTTCATCTTAATATCACTCATTTTACTATTCTCACCGCTACTAATTTACACACCAATCTCACGATTTAAGAAGGAAGCCGAAGAAGAATTATTTGGAAAAATTTTTGAATTTTTTGGCAAGTCTAATTACGTACAACAGCGTGAAAGAGAAGATGCTTTAAAAGATTATCAGCGATTCGAGATCTTATCTCAGTTCGACTCTGATTCTTGGATTACTCGCAATTATATTTCAGTAAATCACCAAAATATTAATTTGAATTTTGAGAGATTAGAAATCGACCAAAGTAGCGGAACGGTAAACTCAACTTTATTTAATGGCTGCGCAATTTTACTAAACACCAAAACAAATTTCGATAGTCGCACCATAATCATCGCAAACCAGTTTCGTAATTGGCGCTTCGTCAAATCCTACCAAAATAAATATAAAATGAATTTGCAAAAGATGGATGTACACGAACCAGAATTTAATAAGCTATTTAGCATTTACTGCGAAGACCTCTTTGAAGCCAAAAACTTAATCACAGAAGAATTTCGATATCAGTTAGAAAATTTACCAAGAACTTTTGGCAGCAAAAAAGTACAAGCCAACCTCTGCGACAACAAGCTGCTGCTCACTCTCGACGGTGTTGTGAATTTGTTTCAATTCAGTGCATCAGTTTTTAAACCAATTAATTTAACTGACCAATGCCGACAAATTATTCAACAAATGCATTTGATTTTAAATG
>CAIUFU010000102.1 GCA_903898475.1 uncultured Alphaproteobacteria bacterium
TCAGTGTCACCCCGTCGAATGACGGGGTCCAGTCAACGCGTTATTACTTAAATTTGAACAACCAATTTTCCACAATCAACATGTACGAATTACAACTTCCTGCGGAAGCTACCGACAATCGTGTTTTAATGCATAGCTGCTGTGCGCCTTGTGCCGGAGACTTGATGGAGCGCATGCAAAAGTCAGGAATTGCCCTGACGATTTTTTTCTACAATCCAAATATTCATCCAAAAAAAGAATATGAAATTCGTAAAAACGAAAATCGGAGATATGCTGAGCAGCTAGGAATTCCCTGCATTGATGCCGATTACGATGTGCAAAATTGGTTCGCCCGCGCTAAAGGTTTTGAACATGCGCCAGAAAGAGGCGAGCGTTGCACAAAGTGTTTCGACATGCGTTTTGAGCGCACTGCGCTTTATGCGGCGGAAAATGGTTTTAAAATTATCACCAGCTCGCTTGGCATTTCGCGTTGGAAAGACGTGGATCAAATTAATGATTGTGGTTTGCGCGCGGCAAAAAATTACGAAGGCATTACTTATTGGACATACAATTGGCGCAAAGAAGGTGGTGCAGCTAGGATGTATGAAATTGCCAAGCGCGAAGAATTTTACAAACAGGAATATTGCGGATGCATTTTTAGCTTACGCGACACCAACGAATGGCGCGTTAAACGCGGAAGAGAAGAGATTAAAATCGGAGAGGAGTTTTATTCGGAAGTGGAGGTAGAGAGAAAACTAACTGAAGCGCGAAATAAATAAAATTTGGAGCGGGCGAAGGGATTCGAACCCTCGACATCCACCTTGGCAAGGTGGCACTCTACCACTGAGCTACGCCCGCTGACAAAATTTATTTTTCGATATTTTTCTTGAGATATTTACTAACCAAATTGGCCAGCAAAAAAAACGAAGGCGCGCAACTTAGGAAGAGCAAAAATAATTTGCAATGTTCAATCGCAAACAATATGTTTTGTGGCGTTTTCCAACCAGCTTTCCTTCCTTTATTTTCAAAGTCCCGCAGGGTTTTTTCTTATTATGATTTCAAAAAAATTCTCAGCAGTTTTTGCTATTTTGCTTCTAACTTTTTTTACATCTTGCGTTGAAACAGTGGTTATCGGAACTGCTGCAACAGCAACAATTGTATTGCGTGAGAAGACGCTAGATAACACGGGCCAAGACGTTATGATCGCTACAAAACTTGGTGCAGAATTTATTAAAAACGGTTTAAAAAATCCGGGAAATTCAATCGACATTACAGTAAATGAAGGACGAATTTTACTTACCGGAATTGCTCGCGACCCACAAAAAGCAAAGCTTGCGGCTGATCTCGCTTGGAAGAGTGAAGGAGTAAAAGAAGTGATTGATGAAATTCAAATGGGCGATGAGATCACACTGCATCCGCGTGATTTTTCTAAAGCATTTTTTGATTACGGATTGTCACTGCGAATTGAGGCCACTTTATTATTCGGCCGCGATATCGCGTCAGTTAATTATAAAATAACCACGGTAAATGGCGTGGTTTACTTGCTTGGTGTGTCTTCAAATGACGAAGAATTGCAAAATGTTTTAGCAAAAGTTTCTAAAATTCGTGGCGTCAAAAAAATTGTTAATTACGTAATTTTGTCAAATGACAGCAGACGCCGCGGATAATAAAATCATCACCTTCGGCTGTCGCCTCAATGCTTACGAAAGTGAGGCCATTAAAGAAGCTCTAAAAAAATCTGATCAAAAAAATCTTATTGTTTTTAATTCTTGCGCCGTGACTAGCGAGGCTGAGCGCGAGCTGAGGCATGCGGTTAGGCGTGCGCGAAAAGATAATCCACTAGCAAAAATTGTGGTTACGGGATGTGCGGCGCAGATTGATCCAGAAAAATATGCGCGGATGGAAGAGGTTGATTTGGTGCTGGGCAATCAAGAGAAATCAAAGGCTGAGAGTTATTCTACACAGCCGTCATCCCTCTCTATAAACTCGTCATCCTTGGGCGCTTCAGCGACCGAGGATCTCGTGAGTTCAGCGCAAAATCTTGAGAGATCTTTGAGCCTGCGGTTCAAGGATGACGAGGTTTTGGGGCGTAAGGAAAACGTGTCTGGTGCAGACGCAGATTCTGCTCACAAAGATCGAATTTTTTTTGAAAATCGTAAATCCGCTGCAACTTTTTTAAACCCCTACGACACCAGCAAAATCAAGGTTAACGACATTATGTCGGTGAAAGATACGGCGCCGCAACTAGTCTCTTATTTCGAAAATAAAACCCGCGCTTTTTTAGAAATTCAAAATGGCTGCAACCACCGTTGCACTTTCTGCATCATCCCGTTCGGCCGTGGTAATAGCCGCTCGGTGGCCTTTGGTGAAATTGTCGATCAGGTAAAAAAAATGGTCGCAGCTGGCCACAAAGAAGTTGTATTTACTGGTGTTGATATTTCTGGTTACGGTGAAGATTTGGCGGTGAAAATTACTTTGTCTGGCATGATTAAGCGTTTGCTCAAGCTGGTTCCCGAGCTTCCACGTTTGCGACTTTCTTCGATTGATGTTGCGGAAATTGATGAAGAATTTTTCGAAATTTTAAAAAACGAACCGCGCTTCATGCCTTATTTGCATTTGAGTGTGCAGTCTGGAGACGACGTGATTTTGAAGAGAATGAAACGCCGTCACAATCGCGCGCAAGTTTTAGAGTTCTGCGCCAAAGCGCGTCAGATCAGGCCTGATATTACTTTTGGTTGTGACATTATTGCTGGCTTTCCAACTGAAACTGACGAGATGTTTTTGAACTCGGTAAAATTAATTGAAGAAGCCGGAATTACTTTTACCCATATTTTTCCTTATTCAAAACGCGACGGAACGCCGGCAGCGAAGATGCCGCAAATTAATGGCACAATCATTAAAGAGCGGGCAAAAATCTTGCGTGAGGCGGGTTCTAGCGAGTTGCAGAAGTTTTTAAAAACTCAGGTTGGAAAAAATGTTAGCGTAATTGTTGAAAAAGATGGGGTTGGGAAATCGGAGAATTTCTTAGATGTGAAAATTGCAGGTGAGGGTGAGAAGTTAAAAGCTGGCGAGATTTTTACGGTGCAAGTTCATGGTGTTGAGGGGAATTCTTTGGTGGCTACTCTGTAAAACTAACACAAACTCTTAGTCACCCTGAGCCTGTCGAAGGGTGATTCAA
>CAIUFU010000103.1 GCA_903898475.1 uncultured Alphaproteobacteria bacterium
CATGATTCAGGCCCCATGCCTAGAATCATGCTTCGACAGGCTCAGCATGACATCGAGTTTTTAACTTATTTAGAGAGTTTACTCAGAATCTTTAACGATTGAAATATCTGGAGCATCTGGAGCTTTCATACCAACAACGTGATATCCGGCATCAACGTGCAAAGTTTCGCCAGTCACGCCAGCGCCAAGTTCAGAAAGCAAGAACACACCAGCGCCGCCAACATCTTGCAAAGTAACGTTGCGACGTAGTGGAGAGTTGTACTCGTTCCATTTGAAAATTAGTCTGAAATCGCCAATTCCGCTTGCCGCCAAAGTTTTAACAGGACCTGCAGAAATTGCGTTAACGCGGATATTATCTTTACCCATATCCATTGAAAGGTAGCGAACTGATGCTTCAAGAGCAGCTTTAGCAACGCCCATCACGTTGTAGTGAGGCATAACTTTTTCGGCACCGTAGTAGCTCAAAGTGATGATGCTTCCGCCACCGGCTTTTTTCATCAAAGGTTCAGCTTCTTTTGAAACTGCAACTAATGAGAAAGCAGAGATGTTCATTGTATTTACAAAGTTAGCTGGGCTGGTATTTAAATATTTGCCACGAAGTTCTTCTTTGTCTGAGTAAGCAATGGCGTGAACCAAGAAATCAAGCTTGCCCCATTTTTTTTCTAGCTCAGCAAAAACTGCTTTAACTGACTCAGGGTCATTAACGTCACAAGGCAAAACGATATCAGATCCAACTGATGCTGCCAAAGGTTCAACACGTTTTTGCAAAGCTTCACCTTGATAAGTAAAGGCTAATTCAGCGCCATATTTTTTTGCTTCTTCAGCAATGCCCCAAGCAATCGAACGATTGTTGGCAACGCCCATGATTAAACCTTTTTTTCCAGCTAAAATTGTCATGTTTTAAGATTGTTGATTAATGGATTATTCGTAAAGTTAGTTATTCGTAAAGCCAGGGAGTTACTTGTCTGTTACGAGTTTCGAAATTGGTAATTTTGTCGCCTTTTTGCAGGGTTAATCCGATATCGTCAAGGCCTTCGATCAAACAATGTTTGCGAAAGGCATCGACGTCAAATTTAAAGACTTTATTAGCAGCGCGAACTTCTTGTTTTGGTAAATCAACAGTAATGCTGTTTGATTGGTCTTCGGCAAATTTAAGTAATTCGTCAACTTGGTCAGCTGGTAAAATCACAGGCAAGATGCCGTTTTTAAAACAGTTGTTAAAAAAGATGTCAGCAAAAGATGGCGCGATCACGCAGCTAATGCCAAAATCAATCAAAGCCCAAGGAGCATGTTCACGGCTTGATCCGCAACCAAAATTGTCGCGTGCGACTAAAATTTTAGCATTGCGGTAAGCGGCTTTGTTCAAAACGAAATCAGCAATTTCATTTTCGCTAACATCAAAGCGCATTTCGTGAAAAAGATTTTGGCCAAGTCCGGTTCTCTTAATAGTTTTAAGGAACTGCTTTGGAATGATCATATCAGTATCGATATTGATCAAAGGCAAAGGTGCCGCAATTGATGTGACGGAGATGAATTTTTCCATTTAGTATTTTGGGAAATTTGTCTTTGTAAGAAATTGAAGAAGGGCGCAAATAAAATCAATTAACCTCTAAATTACAAGTTCATTTTTCTAACTGAGCAACATCGCGCGCAATCTGTGCTTTCAACTCTTCAAGCGATGCGAATTTTTTTTCTTCGCGAATAAAATCTAGCAATTCAACGTGAATTTTTTTGCCGTAAATGTTTTTGTTAAAATTTGAAATGTGAGTTTCAAACAGTGGCAGCAAGCCTCCGGCGATTGTCGGTTTCACACCAAAGTTGGTAATTGAAGAAAATTTTTGATTTAAATGCGGAATAAAAGTTGTGCTTTTGTAAACCCCAAATTTCGGTTTGATGATGTGAGGTTTAACCGCCAAATTAGCGGTTGGAAAGCCAAGTTGTGACGCCAGTTTTCGGCCTTCGTTAACTAGGCCGCAAATGGCAAAGTTTTTTTCTAAGCAGAGATTAGCGTCAATAATTTTTCCTTCTGAAATTAGTTTGCGAATCAAGCTCGAAGAACAATTTTCTTCACGATTTTGTATTGCCGAAATTTCACTCAAAGCAAAATCAAAAACTTTCGATTCTTTTTCTAAAAGCTTGAAATCGCCCTGACGATTTTTGCCAAAAATAAAATCGTAACCAACAATTAAATGCTTGAGGCTCAAGGATTTAACGAGAATATTTTTAACAAAATCTTGCGCGCTGACCTCAGATAAATTTTGGTCAAAAGGTAAAATAATTACGTAATCGATTTGATTTTTTTGAAAAATTTTCAGCTTTTGCGCAAGGCTTGAAATGCGAAAATCATTTGGTTGATTTGGCCTAAAAAAAGAAATAGGATGTGGTTCAAAAGTTAAAATGGCGGACGCTAAGTTTTTTTCTTTGGCAATTTTTTTAATCTCAGAAATGATCGCCAAATGCCCCAAATGCACGCCGTCAAAATTGCCGATTGTAAGCGCAAGCGGGGGAAGAGCGGTTTTGATTTGATTGAGGTTTCTGATTATTTGCACTGCGTAATTTTTAAATATCAAATGTCATGCTGAGCTTTTCGAAGCATGATTCGAGGCACGGGCTAGAATCATGCTTCGACAAGCTCAGCATGACAACGAAATGAAATGTTCAGTATTTAACTATTTAAAACGAATGAAATTTTTTTTGCGATTTTTTTTCTCGGTTTTTTTTCTAAGCGCCCCAGCCCTTTCAAATGAAGGCTTTCGTCACGGTATTTCAGCTTTTGGTGATTTAAAATATTCGAAAAACTTTCAACATTTTGATTACGTAAACCCAAATGCGCCAAAAGGTGGAGCAGTAAAATTTGGTGTTGAAGGTGGTTACAATAATTTAAATCAGTTCATTTTAAAAGGTCTCTCCGCGTCAGGATTGTCGTATCTCTACGATAGTTTAATGGAAGGAAGTGACGATGAAATTTCGGCGCGTTACGGACTTGTTGCAGAAAGTGTGAAACTGGCTTCGGACAAAATGTCGATCGAATTTCTTTTGCGAAAAAATGCCTACTTTCACGATGGCGTAAAAATCACCGCTGACGATGTTGTCTTCACTTTTAATAAGCTGCTTTCTGACGGCCATCCATCATACAAAATGGGCTTTCGAGATGTGAAAGAGGTCAAAAAAATCAACGACCATTTAGTAAAATTTTATTTCAAAAATAATCACAATCGCGACTTGCCAATTTTGGTTTCGAGCTTGCCAGTTTTGCCAAAACATTATTACGACAAAGTTGATTTTAGCAAAACCACATTAACGCCGCCTCTTGGTTCAGGGCCTTACAAAATCAAAGAAGTGCAGCCAAATCGTTCAATTGTTTTCGAGCGAGTAAAAAATTATTGGGCGGCAGATTTGCCGGTGAATCGCGGTCGCTACAATTTTGACAAAATCACTTTTGATTATTATCGCGACAATAATGTTTTGGTTGAGGCCTTTAAGTCGCAAAAATACGACCTGCGCCAAGAAAATATCGCGCGCAATTGGGCCAATGCTTACAATATTGACGCGGTAAAAAATGGTGAAATTTTGAAGCAAGAAATCACTCACCAATTGCCCGCGCCGATGCAAACTTTTGTAATGAATTTGCGCCGCGAGAAATTTCAAAACATCGCTCTGCGCCAGGCGCTAACTTACGCTTTTGATTTTGAATGGTTGCGCCAACACATCTTTTACGGCTCGTACAAGCGCACCGAGAGCTATTTTGCTAATTCAGATTTTGCTTACAAAAACTTTCATTTACCTAAATCAAATGGTGACGGATTTAATCGCGAGAACTTGCTTGCGGCGAAAAAAATTCTTGAAGACGCAGGTTACAAAATGATTGATGGAAAATTATTTGATCCAAAAAGCGGCGAGAAAGTTGCGATTGAAATTTTAATTGATTCAGAAGCTTTTGAAATGATCGCCGCACCTTTTGTTAAAAATTTGCGCAAACTTGGAATTACCGCGAAAGCCCGTTTCATCGAGGAAAATCAATATCAAACGCGGGTTAATAATTTTGATTTTGACATTGTGGTTGGAATGTTTGGCCAAGCTTTAATTCCCGGTGACGAGCTTTTTGCTTATTTTCATTCGTCACAAAAAAACATCAAAGGCAGTCGAAATTTAGCCGGATTAGATGACAAAAAAATCGATGAATTTGTCGAGAAAATTTCTCGCGCCAAAACCAAAACAGAACTAAAAAATCTTTGCCAAGCGCTGGACCAAAGAATGCTTGAAAATTACTACACAGCGCCACAATGGCACAACAACACTTACCGCATTTTATACCGTAACATTTTTGCCATGCCAAGCCAACAGCCGAAATATTCTTTGGCGGTTGATAGTTGGTGGCTAAAACCTCAAAAATAATTTCGATGTTTATTCAAACTGAAGAAACGCCAAATCCGGCAACTTTAAAATTTATTCCAGACGGTCAAATCGTTTTGGAAAACGGCACTGCTGAATTTAAAAGCCAACAACAAGCCGCAACAAAATCTCCGCTCGCTTTACAACTTCTCGAAATTTCTGGAGTTGAGGCGATTTTTTTTGGTCGTGATTTTATCACCGTAACCAAAGGCAGCGCCATGCAATGGCCGCAATTAAAAGCGGAAATCCTTGCGACAATTATGGATTTTTACGTGTCGGGCAAGCCGATCATGTTTGAACAAAAACTTGCCGAAGCTACTTCATCAGAAGAAGACAGCGAAATTGTAAAACAAATTAAAGAGCTCATCGAAGTTAAGGTGAGACCAGCTGTAGCAATGGACGGTGGCGATATTATTTTTGATAGTTTTGAAGACGGAATTGTCAGATTACAGTTAAAAGGTTCGTGCTCGGGATGCCCAAGCTCAACAATCACTTTGAAAAACGGAATTGAAAATATGCTTAAGCACTACATCCCTGAGGTTTTGGGGGTGGAGCAGATTTTTGAGGATTAGAAATAAATTGTGAAACTGTGACGAGATGGACCCCGTCATTCGACGGGGTGACACGGAGTGCGCGTAGAA
>CAIUFU010000104.1 GCA_903898475.1 uncultured Alphaproteobacteria bacterium
AAGCCCCTCCTTTTCAAGGAGGGGTTGGGGGTGGTTATTCACAAGTACAATTCTGAAAGAAAAAAATATCTAAAAACTAAAACGAAACCTGCTCTGCCATCGCCACCTGCTCCTCTTCTAACTTCTTGTAATTCACCAAATAATATTGCTCCAACTGACTCGTATCTTTGATTTGACTTGCCAGCGCGTAACTATTGTCCTGCAAAAATCTTGAAGCCAAAGTGCGCAATCTTTCTGGACGCGTCAAATAAACCCACTCCACTTCCAACAACTGAATTTCATCTTCAAAAGCCACAATTTCACCTTCTGTTTTCAACACTTCATCTTGCAAAGATTCCACTTTGAATTGCACAGCAAACATCAAAACGATGCTCAAAATCACAGCAGCAACAAGCGAGATGTTGGCGAGGTAAAATTTATTTGTATGTTGCCAGAGTTCCTTCATTTCTAAAATTATAATTTAATCGCAACACGCATTCTAGAAGAACGCGCGCGCGGGTTGGCAGCAATTTCTGCTTCGCTTGGAGAAATCACTGACCGAGTTATTATTTGAAAATTTTTAACTAAATTTGTTTGCGGAATTTCCGGCGAATATCTTGAAACCACTTGATCCAAGCCCGCTTCTTTTTTGAGGAAACTTTTAACAATCTGATCTTCTAAAGAGTGAAATGACACCACCACCAACCTGCCGCCTTTTTTAAGCAGCGTCACCGATGAAGCCAGTGCCAGCTTCAACTCTTCCAATTCTTGATTTACAAAAATGCGCAGCGCCTGAAAAGTTTTGGTCGCCGGATCAGTCTTGAAATAGCCGTAATAAAATGAGCGCACAATTTTTGCTAAATCGCTGCAGCTTACAATTGGCGCGGTTTTGCGCGTCTCAACAATTTTTTTAGCGATTAATTTTGCTTTCGATTCTTCACCAAATTCTTTGATAATTTGCGCCAGTTCGCCTTCTGAAAATTCATTCACCACTTCAAAAGCAGTCAGTTCGTTTTGCTGATCCATTCGCATGTCGAGTCTGGCGTCAGAATCAAACGAAAAGCCGCGCTCTTTGTCATCGAATTGCATTGAAGACACACCAATATCAAGCACCATTCCATCAAGCTGGCTAACATTTTCTTGCGCCAAAAGCTCAGCGCTTTCAGAAAATTTGCCGCGCAAAAAAGTAAATTTTTTGCCGAAATCTTTTTCCAAAATTGCGGCGAAATTTTTTGCCGATTCGTCGCGATCAACCGCGTAAAGTTTGCAATCTGCTTTTGTTAAAATTGCTCTTGAGTAACCACCCGCACCAAATGTTGCATCCAAATAAACTTCGCCTTTTTTTGGCGCTAAATTTTCCAACATTTCTTCAAGTAAAACTGGCTTGTGAAAATCTAGGTTGTTCATTTTGAAAGCCTCACCAAATCAAGCTTGCCGCGCGCGCTCTTCTTTGATTTTGCCATGTAATCATCGAATTTTTCGGGATTCCAAATTTCGAAAGTTGGGCCTTTGCCAACAAAAACTGCGGTGCTTTTTATTTTTAATTTTTTGAGCAGAGATTCTGGCAAAATCACGCGCCCATCTGCATCAATTGAAAGTTGGAAAGAGCCGCCAAGTAGCGCCGTTGCTAGCGCGTCACGGTCTTGTGAAAATGGGTCTAGATTGTCGATTGATTCAGAAATTTTACGAATGCGATCAATGTCGCAGCCCTCAATACAGTCATTTACGAAAGATTCGTAAACCACAACTCCGGAAAAATCAGGATTCACCAAAGACGATCGAAACTGCGCCGGCACTGATACGCGGCCTTTGCTGTCGATTTTATTTGTGAATGCTGAGAGGAATAAAGCCACTTATTTTCGGAAAAAGTTTGGATTACTTGGGAATTCATGGAATTTTTCCGGAAATTATGGGCGACGACTCTGATGTCAATTCGAAAATTAAGAAAAGTTTTCAGTCTTAAAGCCCCTCCTTTTCAAGGAGGGGTTGGGGTGGTTATTCGCAGACTGGGAGTGATTTTTTTGAGAGATGTTTTGAAGAGCTACTGGGCTTTTGTAATTTTTGAAATTAACGCAAGTTTGATTTCTTGGAATAACCACCCCAGCCCCTCCTTAAAAAGGAGGGGCTTTTTCCATCGAGTTTGGGTTCAGTCCATTTTCTCAAACTTTCCGCTAGAAAATTCCTGATCCGCTTCTAGGTTACCAAGCCTTGCACTTCCTAATCAGAATCAACTTTCACAAATGACTAATTACCAAGCAGACAGCAGCGGAAAATTCGGCCAATTTGGCGGGCGTTACGTTGCCGAAACTTTGATGCCGGCACTTCTAGAACTCTATGCCGCTTACAAAAAAGCTAAAAAAGATCCCAAATTTCAGGCCGAGCTTGCTTACTATTTAAAAGATTACGTCGGCCGTCCAAGCCCACTCTACCTAGCTGAAAGGCTCACCAAAGAAATTGGCGGCGCCAAAATTTATTTGAAACGCGACGAGCTCAACCACACCGGCTCGCACAAAATCAATAATTGCTTGGGACAAATTTTGCTCGCCAAAAAAATGGGCAAAAAGCGCATCATTGCTGAAACGGGAGCCGGTCAACATGGCGTTGCAACTGCCACAGTTTGCGCACTTTTCTCGCTTCCCTGCACTATTTACATGGGCGCGAAAGATGTTGAGCGTCAGGCACAAAATGTTTTTCGCATGAAGCTTTTGGGCGCAACCGTTGTACCAGTTGAGTCTGGATCAAAAAGTTTGAAGAACGCCATTAATGAAGCGCTACGTGATTGGATTTCAAATGCGCGTGACACCTACTATTTACTTGGCACCGTTGCAGGCCCGCACCCTTACCCAACAATGGTTCGCGACTTTCACTGCGTCATTGGCAAAGAGGCCAGAAAACAAATTTTGAAAGTTGAAGGCAAACTTCCCGACGCTTTAGTTGCCTGCATCGGCGGCGGTTCAAATTCGATTGGTTTGTTTCATCCTTTCTTGAAAGACAAATCAGTAAAAATGTATGGCGTTGAAGCCGCTGGCCGTGGACTTAACACCAAAGATCATGCCTCTTCAATTGCTGGCGGTAGTGTTGCAGTTTTGCACGGCAATAAAACTTATTTCTTGCAAGATGACGACGGACAAATTCAAGACGCGCACTCGATTTCAGCGGGCCTAGACTATCCCGGCATCGGACCAGAACATGCTTTTTTACATTCACAAAAACGCGTCGAATATGTCAGCGCCACGGATGACGAGGCTGTAACAGCTTTTCAACTTTTGTGCAGAACTGAAGGCATCATTCCGGCTCTAGAGTCGTCTCACGCCATCTCTTACGTTTGTAAATTGGCTAAGAAAATGAAAAAAAATCAAACCATCATCCTCAACCTTTCGGGCCGCGGCGACAAAGACATCAACACCATCGCACAACATTTGGGAGTAAAATTGTGAAAAGAATTGAACAAAAATTTTTAGAGCTAAAAGCCAAAAAGCAGTGTGCTTTTGTTGCCTACATTTGTGCGGGTGATCCTGATTACAAAACCTCGTTAGAGCTTCTTAAAGAGCTACCCGCGGCTGGCGCCTATCGTGTGCCGGTGGCCCGCCTCGCGGCGGCCCAGGCGGCCATCGAAGACAAGCGCAAGGCGACCACGACTAAAGCCCCGGCCAAGGTCAAGGCCCC
>CAIUFU010000105.1 GCA_903898475.1 uncultured Alphaproteobacteria bacterium
ATCTATCGATGTAGGTGGAGAAAAACTCATCTGCTATTAAAAGATTGTCTAAAGTCTCTCTGTGACGTTATCAGAACGGTATGCCGTCACGTCGTGGGCAGGAAGTGAACTAAAATTTCTTCTCTTCCAATCAAATTCACTAAAAGTTTCAATTCCGGTCCATGCTCTTTGCCAGTTAGAGCTAAGCGAATCGGCATGAATAATTCTTTTCCTTTGCGGGCAGTTTTTTCTTTGATTTTTTCTAACCACACATTCCAGCAATTTGCATCTGCAGTGTCCAAAGGCAGTAATTCTGAGGCCTCACGCAAAAACTCCTGATCGGTTTCTTTATTTTCAAAACGAAATTGGTGATTACAAATTTCGATCCATTCTTTGATTTCGGGCAGAAAATTAATGTTTAATTTCAAGCCATTCCAAAATTTTTCAGAGATTTCTTCGTTAACGCCAATCTCTTTTAATCGCGCTTTCGCGCCTGCAAAATCAATGGTTTGCAGCATTTTTTGATTCATGTTGGTCAGCTCGGAAATATCGTAATTCATCGCTGATTTTGAAAATTTCTCGAAAGAAAAACTGCTAGCAAGTTCGTCAAAATTTTGGTGGATTTTTAGTGAATCAGAAGTGCCGATTTGGGCTAATAAATTTACAATCGCCATCGGCTCGTAACCTTCAGCGCGTAGTGATTTTACGTCAAAGCCGCCTTCGCGTTTAGAGATTTTTCCTTCACTAGCTTTAACCAAAGCCAAGTGTGAAAAATCGGGAGCTTTTGCACCCAAAGCTTCAAAAATTTGCAGCTGAATTGCGGTGTTAGTGATGTGATCTTCGCCGCGAATAATGTCGGTAATATTGTACTCAATGTCATCAACCACCGAGCAGAAAGTGTAAGTCGGAACGCCATTGTCGCGCACCAAAACCGGATCGGAAAAATGCAAACCTTCGTAAGTAATTTTGCCTTTAATTTTGTCGTCCCAAGAGGTGGTTTTGTTTTCGAGCAAGAAACGGTAATGCGGCTTTAAGCCTTGCGCACGAAGCGCTTGTTTCTGTTCTTCATTCAAATTCAAAGCAGCGCGATTGTAAATTGGGCTGATACCTGAAGCCACTTGTGACTTGCGCTGAAAGTTTAAATCTTCCGCAGTTTCAAAACATTCATACAGTCTACCGCTAGCAATTAAGCGGTTCTTGGCCGCTTCATATTTATCCAAACGATCAGATTCTTTGAAAAGTAAATCATATTTCAAACCAAGCCAAGCCATGTCAGTTAATATCATATCGCGATATTCATCGCGCACGCGTTCCACATCGGTGTCGTCCAAACGCAGCAAAAATTTGCCACCGGTTTTTTTGGCGTAGAGAAAATTAATGATGGCAGCGCGAATATTGCCAACGTGAAGAAAGCCCGTAGGAGAAGGGGCGAAACGACATATTTTAGTCATTGGAAGTTGTGTTGTTTTGTCAAAATGGCGAGGAGTTGTTCAACTTAAAACACAAAAAAGGATTAGCAAGAATCGCGCTAATCCAGTTTGTGCCTAGTTTTTCTTTTCCATCGGCTTGAGCATCTCGTGAGTTTGGTAAGTGTCGGGAAGTAAGAAGCTGCTGCCGCAATAGTCACAAAACTTTTTCGGTTTGCGCTTGCGCCACAGCCCGTAAAAAAATCCCGGAATTACCAAAGTTGTCCATAAAAGCATTTCAACAAAGCCGCTGCCTCGTTTGCCGGTTTCAACTTCAAAAGTGGCTTTACAGTCGCCGCAGATTAATCGTTCAGTCATTTTTTTTACCGCAAAATACTCGAGTGTTACAAAGAATGTCATGCATTGCAGTCTTTTCTTTGGTGAAAATTACTAACAAAAATCCAATTCCCAAAGTCGCTGAAGTCAGAATTGAGGCTAGCGCGCGCCAGATAGATTTTTGCAAACTCATTTTTGATCCGTCAGGATTTCCTACGTAAATTCCTAAAATTCTTTTGCCAATAGTTGCCTGTTTTTTGCTGGAGAGAAAATATCCCAAATAAATAATGCTGATGCCGTAGCTAATAAAATTAAGCGTGCTGTTGTGAGATGCCTCTTCCATTGAGCCAAAGTCGTTAAAGCCAAAACTAAAATAAATAATCGCAAAAGGAAAAATCAGAAAGGCGATGTCCAAAACCCCGGCAAAAAAGCGAATCCAAAAGCCGGCATATTTTTCTGTTTCAGGCATTAATTTGTAAATTTATTAGTGAGTGGGTAGCGGCGATCCTTGCCAAAAGCCATTTCAGAGATTCTTGGTCCCAAGCAAGATTGCTTTCTTTTGTATTCGCTAGAGTAAAAAAGTTTCGTAACTTTTTTTACCAACGCCTCTTCAAATCCTGCATTGATCATTTCCGCAACCGATTTCTGCTCTTCAACTAAGCTAAATAAAATCTGATCCAGAATTTCATATTCGGGAAGTGAGTCGCTGTCTTTTTGATTCTCGCGCAATTCGGCGGTTGGTGCTTTGGTTAAAATATTTTGCGGAATGACATTTTTTTCTAAATTGCGCCAAGCGCATAATTCGTAAATACGAGTTTTGTAAAAATCTTTAATCGGATTAAAAGCGCCGCACATGTCGCCGTAAAGCGTGGCGTAGCCGCAAGCAAGCTCAGATTTATTTCCGGTTGAAAGCAAAAGCGCGCCAGAATTATTCGACAAAGCCATCAAAATATTGCCGCGAATTCGTGATTGTAGATTTTCTTTTGTTAAATCTGAAACCTCGCCAAGCGTTGCTAGCATTGCCTCAAAAGTTTTCTCAATTGAAATAACTTCCAAATGTAATCCCAAATTTTTGGCGCATTCTAGCGCGTCAACCATCGAAGTTTCAGAGTTGAAGCGGCTTGGCAGCGCGTAAAGTGCAACATTTTCTGCGCCCAAAGCATCAACGGCAATTGTCGCAACCAGCGCCGAATCAATGCCACCGGACATGCCGAGCAAAACTTTTTTGAAGCCGTTTTTTTGCACGTAATCGCGAAGGCCTAAAACAGCGGCCAAGTAGTCGCGTTCAACTTCGCTGGACCCCGTCATGCGACGGGGTGACACGGAGTGTGAGTTGATTACCGAGACACTACACGCACTTTGTGTCACCTCGTCTTCATGACGGGGTCCAGTTTTCTCGATTTCAACAATGCCGCAATCTTCAGCAAATTCTGCAAGCCGCAAAACTTCTTTTCCTTCATCATCTAAAACAAATGAAGAGCCATCAAACACCAGTGAATCCTGACCTCCAACCTGATTTACGTAAACCAAAGGCTTGCCCAAACTTTTAGCAAAATTCTCGCAAATTTTGGCGCGCGCTAAATGTTTTTTGGTCGAATAAGGCGAAGCATTAAGCGCAATTGCCGCATCTAAAACTTGTTCTTGCAGTAAATACAAATTCTTCAAATCCCACAGATCTTCGCAGATCAAAATTGCCAAATCAAAACCACGAAATTCAATCACTGACAAAAAGGTTGCAGCCTCAAAGTATCTGGCTTCGTCAAAGACCGAAAAATTTGGTAAAGTTTTTTTGTGAATAATTTTTTTGACCTGACCATCTTCAATTAAAATCGCCGAATTGTGGATAATTTCTTTTTTGGCGCGGTTAAAACCAATTGTCGGCGAGCCCAACAAAATCGCGCATTTCGCACCTTTTGTTGCCGCAATAATTTCCGCAACTTTGTCTTGCGCGGCCTCAACAAAATATTTTTTCAGCCACAAATCTTGCGCATCATAACCGCAAATTGTCATTTCCGAAAATACCGCCAAGTCGCATCCCGCTTCATTTGCTTTGGCAAATTCACGCAAAATTTTTGCGGCATTACCATCAAGATCGCCAACCGTTGGATTAATTTGCGCGAGGTGGATTTTTAGCTTTGAGGTCATTTTAAAATTTAAAAACTTGGTCGATTTCTTTCATTAAGCGATCGGTTTCGCTTAGAGCCACAATGATTTTTTGGTAATGCAAAATTTCTGCAAAGCCCAAAATTTTGTCTTTCCGATCTTTCAACCATTTTTGGGCGGGCTGATATCCGCCAATAAAAAATTCCCAAACATTTGGCGCAACGCCTTCAAAATATTGACTTTGATTGATTTTAACTTTGCCTGATTCGTAAGAAATTTTTTCAACTTTATTGTCGCCGTCAGCGGGATAACTGGTGATTAATTTTTTAAGAACTTCGCTTTCTAAAAGATGAATTTTGCGAAGTTCGCCACCAAATTTTACCAATTGCCAAAAGCTGTTTTGGCTTTGCGGATAAGGCACGCGCGGGAAATCAATTTTTAAAAATTCTTTATATTTTTCGCGGTAGTTTGGCGAGTGAAGAGCGGCGTAAATATAATCCAGAAGATCAATTGGTGAAAAGTTTTTCTCCCCACCTTCGTTTTCTGGCACAAATTCTAAGTCGAGTTTGGTTGAAATTTCTTTGATAATTTCTGGGTTTATGTTTGGCACGCGCCCTGGTTTTGAGTGATTGAGTAAATCAGCGGATTCGGGTTGTTGGTTGTAGAGGTAAAGCGGAAATACTGCCGATTGAGTTGTTCTTTCCCCGCACTTCGTTTCGGAAATATTTTTTGTAATGTAAAAATGATCACAAGTGTCTGATTTATTACTTCTTGCAGTAATAAGACCCAAATTTTCACCAGCCAAAAAATGCTGCATAACCTCGATTCTCCATCTCCAAATCAACTTATTGTCAAAATAAGTCCACCTCTCATCAAATGGTCTATAGCTAAGTTTAATAAATTTCGATTCATCAATTTTAAGGCTTTTTTTATTTCCCAAGGCCCATTTGGCATAGTTTTTGCCAAGCTCAAAATTATTCGTGAGATTTTCTTCGCTAATCTCATTTGATAGAAAATTCTCCAATCGGTTTTGAAGCTCTTCTTTTGAGTTGGCGATAGTAAAGGAATCTCCCATCGTGACAATTCCCGTACTATTAACTGTGAATAGCTCGTCCACTTTAAATCCCTTCTCATATTCCCCAATCTCATCAAAATTCTTCGGGCAAAAAAAGTAGAACGGCGCTTGGCATTCAAGGGTTTGGAAGGGCAAGGTTTTTAGCGAGTTTTCTGCCAAAGTTTGATATTTTCCTTCGCGATTCCCCCACAAATCAACGTGGTTTACTTGCGCCAATTCGCCCGTTTTCTTCTTGCCGTTTTTTACAAAAATATTGATCGAAACGCCTTGTTGAATGTCGAAAACATTTTCATCTTTTTCGCCAGTTGGCGTGATTTCTTTTTTCTTAGAATTGCCGTGAAGGTCGATTACGTAAATACTGTCAAAAGAGTTGAGCAAACTCCATCTCATGCCGCGGAAAGTTGGATTGCCTAAAAAACCGTGGCTGTTGATGTAGGCTAAAATTCCTTCGCCATTTTTGTCGATGAAGTGTTGACCAAAGCGAATGAACTTTACGTAATCATCGCCCAGCCAATGTTTGCGCTCGCCAAAATGTTGCCCGTCAACATATTTGTAATTTTCAATCAAGTTGCTGATCCAGTCGCCATTATTTGTTGAAATTCCTGAATAAGGCGGATTACCCAAAATTACCATGACAGGAGTTTCATTTTTTACGCGCGATGCTTCCAAGCCTTCAATCGTAAGCTCGCGCATGAAAGCTAAAAGTGGCAGAGTTTCATCGGGATTCGCTTCTTCGAGTGAATTAGTAAGAAAAATTTTGAAGCGTTGGTCGCGTTTATTTGTTTCTTGTGCGGGCTTGTAACCAGTTTCAGTCAGCAGCAAATCAAGTTTTAAATGTGCCATTGCGTAGCTGGCCATTAATAGCTCGAAGCCATTGAGGCGAGGGATTAGATGTTCATCGACGTATCGACTCCAGATGCCTTGTTGGCCGACAAATTTTTGGTGAATTTGTTTTATTACTTCGGTCAAAAAAGTGCCGGTGCCAGTTGCTGGGTCGAGAATTTGAACTTTGTGAAATTCGATCTCGTCTTGTTTGTAGCCTCCAACCATGCGCTTGTCGGGCAAGTGAGTGTCAATTTTCTTTTTGATTTTTGTGGTGTCGGCGAGGCCATCTTTTAAGCCAAATTCGCTTTTCAAAATTTCGTCAGTGGCGCGAACAATGAAGTTAACCACAGGTTCTGGCGTGTACCAAACGCCGCGGCTTTTACGCAAAGCTGGGTCGTATTCGCTCAAAAAAGTTTCGTAAAAGTGAATGATTGGATCTTGTCTTTTGGTGACTTTGCCAAAATTTTCGAGAAGTGCGGCGATGTCGGTGGCGCGAAAAATTTCGGCTAAATCGTCAACGATCCAAGAGATGCGACTGTCTAGGTCGTAGCCCGCAACAT
>CAIUFU010000106.1 GCA_903898475.1 uncultured Alphaproteobacteria bacterium
CAAGTAATGGTGCAATTTTAGCAAATTGCTCTCGAGTAATGCTGCTTGGATATTTTTTCTTGTTCATGAACCTCCCTTGTTATTGATGACAAAGGATTGGCTCAGGATTTTTAATAAGTCAAAGACTTAGGACGGGTTCTCAGAAGAGTTGTTAAAATTAAGAACGAGCTTTTGAGTGAAAATTTTTGCATAGTTTGGAAGAAAGATTTGCCAATAAGTCGGTCACTATTTTGATAAAAAATTTAAATAAGAAGCAATGCAGTTAAAAAATAAAAATCTCTTTCGTGATGCATCATTTATTAATGGCCAGTGGGTTAAAAAATCAGCGACAATTTCGGTTTTCAACCCAAGCAGCCAAGCTTTGATTGGAGAGGTTCCAGACTTGGATATTTCTGATGTGAAAAGTGCAATTGACGCGGCGGCAAATGCTTTTGTTAAATGGTCGAAACTCACTGGAAAAGAGCGCGCTAAAATTCTTCGCAAATGGTATGAATTGATTTTGGAAAATCAGGAAGACCTTGCGATCATTTTAACCTCAGAGCAGGGTAAGCCTTTGTCTGAAGCTCGCGGCGAGATTTTATACGGTGCTAATTTTGTTGAATGGTTTGCCGAAGAAGCAAAAAGAATTTACGGTGACGTGATTTTAGCACCGAAAGCAAATCAAAAAATAATCACAATGCAGCAACCAATTGGTGTTGTTGCGGCGATCACGCCGTGGAATTTTCCTTCGGCCATGATTACGCGCAAAGCCTCAGCAGCAATGGCTGCGGGATGTACTGTTGTTTTGAAACCTTCCGAACTCACGCCATTTTCGGCTCTGGCTTTGGCGGTTTTAGCAGTTGAAGCTGGAGTGCCTGATGGTGTATTTAATGTATTGACAGGAGATGCGCAGCAAATTGGTGAAGAATTTTGTCAAAATAAAAAAATTCGTAAAATTAGTTTCACTGGTTCGACGCGCGTTGGAAAATTATTAAATAACCAATGCGCTGACGATTTGAAGAGAATTTCGCTAGAGCTTGGCGGTTCGGCGCCGTTCATTGTTTTTGCTGATGCTAATTTAGACAAAGCGGTTTCTGGTTTAATGCACGCCAAATTTCGCAATGGTGGACAGGCTTGCACTTGTGTGAATCGCATTTTTGTTGAAGAAAAAATTCACGATGAATTTGTGCAAAAACTTTTGGGGGAAGTTGCCAAAATAAAAGTTGGTGATGGCTTTGAAGCGTCGTCGAATATGGGACCGATGATAAATGAAGTTGCAGTAGAAAAAGTTGAACGCTTGCTTTTTGACGCTTTGCAAAATGGTGCAAAATGTGAAATCGGTGGAAAAAAAATCTCCGGACAATTCTTTGCTCCAACCGTGCTAACCTCAGTTACAAAAAACATGGAAATTGCTCGTGAAGAAATTTTTGGCGCAGTTGCGGCAATTCAAAAATTCACTTCCGAAGAAGAAGTAATCAACCTTGCCAATGACACCGAATACGGTCTTGGCTCCTATCTTTACACCCAAGATAATGGCCGCATTTGGCGCATTTCTGACGCTTTAGAATTTGGCATGGTCGGCATTAACGAACCATCTTTTGCTACCGAGGTTGCACCTTTTGGTGGCATTAAACATTCAGGATTTGGTATTGAGGGATCTCATTTAGGAATCGCGGAATTTTGTCAGGTCAAGACACTTCACATCAGTTTTTAAATTTTGATGTGAAGCTTTCTGGTTTAGTAAGTTACAATTACGATACCTGATCCACCAACCGAACCAATTCCGGAGACTGCATTGGCAGCACCTCCACCACCAGTATTGGCAGTGCCAGCCACACCTGGATCGCCACCACCACCTGTTGTCAGAGTTCCTAAACCATTTTGTTTTGTTGTAGGAGAAGTCCAGTAACCACCGCCACCACCACCGCCGTAATAAGCATTGGTGCCGCTGATGTTGTATTCTAATCCGATTCCTCCATTGCCGCCTATTCCCAGACCACTGTTAGTTGAGCCATTAGTTCCAGCTCCACCGGCTCCACCACCGCCTCCTCCGCCATAAGTTCCTGTTCCGCCGACATTGCCTTGACCGGCAACTCTTGTGCCAGCAAGCATTGTTGTGGCTTTGATTCCTCCTCCTCCTCCCGATCCTCCGTTAGAGCCATTGGCTGATCTGGCGCCGCCTCCACCACCACCAGTGGCTGTGATGGTGCCAAATATTGAATTTCCTCCATTGCCACCATTGCCAGAATTGGCAGGTCCTGCGGTTCCACCAGCGCCAACGGTAATGCTAATGGCAGAAGTGGAGGCCGAATAACTAGAATTGTAAATTACGCCACCACCGCCACCGCCACCATTTCCCGTGGCATCACCTGCTCCGCCAGAGCCACCACCACCACCTGCAACAACCAAAACTCTAACTGTTCTGGCGGAAGGGCAGGTGAAAGTAAATCCACTGCCGGTGGTCGTAAATTTATGAATTGGTGATCCCGGAGTTGAGGTGATGTCAATAGAAGTGCCGCCTGAGCAAGCTTGAACACATGATCCGCTAGAGCTAAACGTCAAATTAGAGGCGCAGGTGTAACTAACCGATCCGCTATAACCACTGGCACCGCAAGGTAAAGTGCCGCTTCCTTGATTGGCTTTTGTAGCGGTTACTCCAGTTATTGGAGTGACGTTACATTGCAAAACGCAATTGCCGCTGCCATCTGAAGCATAACCATTTGCGGTGTCGCATGATGAACATCCGGCTCCGCTGTATCCAGTTGCGCAGCTGCAAGTTCCGGTGATTGCCGATCCACCGCTACAAGTGTAGGCAAAGCCTGATGCAGAATAATGATTGGCAGTGTCGCAAGTTAAAGTTCCTGTTCCCGAAGTGACAGTTCCAGTTGTAGGAGATGCACCGGTTACGTTGTAGGAACATTGTTGCACACAAGAGCCACCCGATAACACGTAGCCAGTGTCGCAGGAATTACATCCAGTTCCGCTGTAACCAGTAGCGCAAGAGCAGGGGGTGTTAACTGTAAGAGTGCCGTTGCTACAACTATAAGCAGCAGTGCCGCTGTAGTTCGTTACATCGCAAGTAGAAGTGGAACTTTGTCCGCTAGTCAGTGTCACAGCAGCAGACACGCCGGTAACAGCAACGCTAGTGCATGGTCCAACTGCAGTGCAGCTTCCAGAAACAGAAGCGTTGCCGCTAATACAGGTGTAGGTAACAGATCCGCTGTAGTTGGTTTGGTTGCAGGCGATAGAGGTTGAACTTGAGGTGGGAGAAACTGATGCAATAAGACCGGCAATGCTGATATTGCATGGAGAAGATGAGAGGTCGCAGCCGCTATCAGTTACTGTATATCCGATGCATGAACCATTAGGAACTGCATCGCGGTTGATTGCTCTAGTCCATTTTTTACCGGAGTAATCTTCTACTGATTGTCTGTCGGTCCTGGATAAGGCTTTGGTAAATATGGCAATTTCTCCGATCTCGCCGGTTTAACCTTTGCCGATTGATAATGTTGTGATGCCGCTAAGATGAGCTGTTTTAGTAGCATCTTCTGCGGCAAGAATACCGTTAATGTAAGTTGAGTTACCATTTGTTGCGCTGTGAACAAAAGTGAATTGGCGGGCTTTGTCGGTAGAAGAAGCATATGAACTTACTGTCGCACTGTAAGAAGTTGCTGATCCTTGAGAGTGAATGATAGTTGAGTCGGCACTGTAACCCAGAGCTAAATTTTGGTTGGCGGTTCCGCTGGGGTTTTCTCCGATGAAGTAGTTGTTGCTGTCGCTACTTTGCCTCTTTTCCAAGACCATGATGGTGTAATCGGTATTATTTAAGAAGCTGGCATCAAGTACCTGCAAATAGTTGGCGCTGCTACCACTAAATTTTACAGCGTGAACATAGTTGATGGTATTGGCGTAAGTTGGTCCTGTTCCGACTGCAACTATTGAAGGTTTTGCGCCTGAAGCGCTTTGATCATACCAAGATGTAATGGGGTTTCCGTCGTTTGTTTGGCTATTATCAATACTGTTGCTGAGGCTGGTTTCGAGCCATAAGGCTGTGTCTTTTATTCCAATTATCGGGGATGATTTAGCTAGCGATTCTGCAGCAGCTAATCTTGATTTGGCGATTATGCGGTTACCGGCGAATACTCCGGCAATTAGGATGCCAATTATTAGGATTACGACTGCAATTTCGATAAGGGTAAAGGCGCGAGAATTATGATGCTTCATGTGGCAATATTAGTTCGTAAATAATGGTTGGTTACCAATAAATTAAAAAGAACTTTGGGATAGTCCTGTGGTTAGATCAACAGAAAACCCAGATCAATCTCTAGTCCAAAAAGATCACCTCTTTTTGAATCAAAATTATAAAGTAATTGGTGATGAGCGGGTGAAGGTTTCAGCAGCTGACAAAGTATTTTTCTTATACCGCGTGATTAATGACTAATATCTGACAATGCAGGAAATTGGCGCAATAATCAGTGCAATAAAATTAAATTAACGCATCTTCAATAATCATTTGCACTTTTTCGACACCCATCCAGCTGTTGATATTCAAGGTTCCAATCAGGCTCATTGGTTTGGTGTATTTTGGATCGAGTAAAATTCCGCCCAAAGCATTTGCGCCGCAACGAAAGGCGATTGCTTGAATTTGGCCGCTAAAGCCAAGCGCTGATTTTGTTGAAAAAATACAGCTGACATGTTCGCCAGTTTTGCCAACAAAATTGCCTTTAATTTTTTGTACGTCGCGTAAAAGAAATTTCGGACGAGCGTTGCCAACACCAAACGGCTCAAGCTTCGCTAACTCTTTGAGTAGCTCGATATTTACTTGCGGAAGGTCGAGCGCAATGTCAAATTCTGAGGTGCGTTGCAAAGAAAGTTCGGCAACTTTTTTGCCTAAATTATTGCAAAAGAATTGGTGCAGCTCGGAAATTTTTTCAGGCAAAACCGAAAATCCTCCAGCCATTGCGTGGCCGCCACCTTCAATTAATAAATTGGCAAAACGCGCTTTTAAAATTTCACCGCCAAAATCAATTCCAGAAATTGAGCGGCACGAAGCCTTGCCTTTTTTGCCTTCGTCATCAATTGCAATTACCGCAACTGGTTTGTTGTAAAGATCTTTGAGGCGAGATGCGACAATTCCAATGACGCCTTGGTGCCAATTTTTTGACACGGCAAAAATAATTGGGTCGGTAGTTTTAAAGCCGCCGGCACCTGATTCTAAAGCCTTCACAGCTTCATCCAAAACTTGCACCTCAACATCTTTGCGCTGTTTGTTGAAAGTTTCTAACTGCTCGGCAATTGCTTTTACCTCTTCTTCATCTTCGCTTGAAAGTAATCTTGCGCCCAAATCAGATTTGCCGATGCGACCTCCCGCATTGATGCGTGGGCCAATGACAAATCCTAAATGGTAAGCGGTTGGTTCTTCATCAAGCCCCGCTAAATCGCAAATTGTGCGCAGGCCTAAATTTTTTCGGGTCTTTAAAACTTTTAATCCGGCAGCAACAAATGCACGATTTAAGCCGGTTAACGACATTACGTCGCAAACTGTGCCAAGCGCCACAAGGTCGAGAAGACCAAGAAGATTTGGCTCTTTTCTTTGCGCGTAAAAATTTTCTTCCCGCAATTTTTTGTTAATCGCCACGGCAAATAAAAATGAAACGCCCGCCGCACAGAGATTTTTGTGCGGGAATTTTTCATCAAGTAAATTCGGGTTAATCACCGCAATTGACTGAGGTTTTTCAAGAACTCCCAAATGGTGGTCGATTACAATAATGTCGAGTCCAACGGCGGCGGCGTCTTCCAAAGGCTTGAAAGCAACCGTGCCGCAATCAACGGTAATTACTAAGTCTGTACCGCTTTTTTTCAGATTTAAAAGTGCCTGTGAGTTGGGGCCATAGCCTTCTAAAACGCGATCGGGAATGTAAATGCCAACCTCAATTCCAACTTCACGAAAGAAACGTTTAAGCGTTGCCGCAGAAGTTGCGCCATCCACATCGTAATCAGCAAAAATCGTAATTTTTTTCTTCAAACGAATCGCCTCAATCACATGCGCCACCGCTTTATCCATGTCGCCAAGCTCAAAAGGATTGGGTAGCGCCGTTTTAATTTTTGGCTCCAAAAAATTTTCAATTTCATCGAGTGAAATTTCGCGCGCCGAAAGCAAATTGCTCAAAACTTCCGACAGCCCAAAGCGCTGATAAATTGAGGTTGCGTGGCGCTCGTCAAAAGTTTTTTGCTGCCAGTTAAGGCCGAGAATTGAGGGGTTTTGTGAGGAGCGCATTTCGTTTTAATATTTTAATTCCATCAAAATCGATGGGTTTAAAAGCGGTCAAATTCGACCTCTTTTATTATTTTGGTTTAGGGTGGAATGATTTTACAGCTGAAGGTTTTATTTTATTGGCGAGCGGTCTTGATGCTTCAGAAATTTTCTACAGAACTCATATCCTTTCTCTGTTAAAAAAACGTGACCCGGCAGAAAATTTGCCCGAAACGTTATTGCTCCGCTAGAGGTAACCATGTTTTTTTGGAAAAAAACAAACTCACTCTCGATAATATTTCTGAGAAAAAGAGTGACCCCATTATACACTTCTTGCCTGATAAAATATCCTGCAGGGGTTTTGGTATCGTGATCTACGAAATGATCTTCGCTTAACCATGGTTTTAAAATTTTTAAAGATGGCTTTGGAGATCCGATTAAGCTAATTCCATTCGGAAGCATAAATACTGAGCCAGTTGATCCCTTAACGACAGAGTAAAGATCAAATAGTAAATCTAGCTCTATTCGTGAATACTTCCCGCTAGCAAACATCCACTCATTTTTTAGATTTCTAAATAAACTCTCCCAAAGCCTCTTCTTCTTAATTTCGGCTTCAGATAGGATTTCTCCATTTCTTTCTCTCTTTACCAAAGGAACTATTTCTCTTCCAAAATCCCACTTGTAGTGACATCCAGATTTTTTTTCTAACTCACTTCCAGAGCACAGAACCATCAAATTTTCATAAACCTCTTCGCCGCCATCAATACATGGAACAATGTGCGCAATTTCAAATTTTTCTTTTTCTATATTTTTTAAGCAGTAGCCGCATCGATAAATTGTTTCTGATAAAAGTTTATTTTTTAACTCCGGAGCAATTGTTTTTCTGAGCATGTTGTCGGCTTGATTTGAGATATTTTTTAAGACTTTTTCACTGGCTTTTTCTTGCCAATTTCCACGCCAATTTTCCAAATACCTTTTTCTAAAAACGCCTCAATAGTTTGGCGGTTGGCTTTGTTTAATAAGTTTGAGTGAGAGGTTTCGCTGCTTTTAGAATGTTCTAAAAGCGTGACAATTTTTTTGCCTTCGAGATAAGCAAGGCGTTTATGATAGCTGTTGCTTAGTGCTTTACTGACGATTTCTTCCATAATTTTTGTCGCGCCTTTTTTGTCGAATTCTTTGAGGGCGTCGTAATATTTTTGGCGGTCGATGAATTTAATATTCATTGGCACGAAGCCTTCGCGGATTAACAAATAATTGTTAATGATGCGACCGATGCGGCCGTTGCCGTCAACAAAAGGGTGAATATTTTCAAAAGTTAAATGTAGGCGGGCAATGCGTTTTTCGATATTTTCGTGATATGATCCGTGGTAGTCGGCTAGCATTTCTTCGAGCAGACCAGTGATTTCTTTCGGGGCTGGTGCGATGTGGTTGGCGACTTTTACGTATTCGTTATTTTTGCGGAATCTGCCGGCGATGTTGTCGCGAATATTTGAGATTAACATTTTGTGTAGTGACAAAATTACCTCGAGGGTGAGCTCTTTTTCTTTGGCTTTTTTTTCGATGTAGCCCACGACGCGGGCAAGGTTTTTTGCTTCGAAAATTTCGCGTTCGGTGATGTAGCGGTCGAGGTCGATTTGTAGAAGAATTTTTTCAGTTTCTTCAAGCGAGAGAGTGCTGTTTTCAATGGCGTTGGAGTTGTAAACTTGTTCGCTGATTTCGGTTTCTGAGATTAATTTTAGCAAAGCTTCTTTGCCGTTAGCGGCCTTGAAATATCTTTGGCGCAGAGAGGCTAATTTGTTTAAACATTCACTAGGCTTTGTCATGTTTTTTAGGTGTGGGTTGATTTATTCTATTCACGTTATTTTATTAAAAACAGTGAAAATCAAGAAAAATTTGGTGTTGGTTCACGATTATTTTAAATAATCCGTTAAAAAATTTCCAAAGCGCCAACCAGAATTAGGCGTAAAGCCAGCATTAAAACTAAGGTGGTGGCGATTAGGCGGAAGGTTTTTTCAGAGATTAAATCGAGAAGTTTAGCGCCCATTAAAGTGCCAAGATAGGCTGCAATTACTGAGCCGAGAATTAATAGCGACCAAGTCGCAAGAGAAAATCCGAGGAAGAAAAAGACAATAATTTTTGCTAAGTGAATGGCGCTTTGCATTACGGCTTGGG